>CAZOCV010000019.1:3597-23840 GCA_964578395.1 uncultured Pirellulales bacterium | reverse complement strand
TTTAATTCTACATTTATCCATTTTACTTATCCACCACTGGCGAAGGCTTTACCAACCTTACGTTTGATGACTTCATTAGCGTAACGAATGCCCTTGCCCTTATATGGCTCCGGAGGCCGCAGCTTACGCAATTGGGAGCTGAACTGACCCACCAGGCACTTGTCGGCGCCGGTGACCGTAAACTCAGCGGGCACTTCATTACCGCGGGTATTGGGCGTTTTGATATCCACCTTGATGCCGGCGGGAATGGGAACGCTGAACGGCTGGGCCGTACCGGCGGTCAGCAGCAGGTTTTTCCCTTCCTGCTTGACGCCGTAACCGGTGCCGAAAATCTGCATGCTCCGGGCGTATCCCTTGGTGACGCCGTTAATCATATTGGCAATTAACGCTCGCGTGGTGCCATGCATGGCTCTGTCGAGATGGTTGTCGCCCTGCCGCTCAATCTGTATTTTTTTGGCTGCATCATCATAGGAAACCTTTACGGCAGGATGCAATTCCATAGTGAGCGACGCAGAACTACCGGCAATTTTGAGGGTCTTGCCCGTCAATTCGACTTTGACGCCCGAAGGCACGTTAACAGGTTTTTTTCCTATACGACTCATAATTTTCTCAGCAAACGGTGCACAACAATTCTCCGCCGACATTGCGCCGACGGCATTCCTGATCACTCAACACACCCTGCGAGGTGCTGACGATGGCGATACCCAGTCCGCTCATCACCTGAGGCAAATCGTCCGCTCCGCGATACACGCGGCAGGAGAGCTTGCTGCAGCGTTTAATCTCGTGAATGATTTTTTCGCCCAGCGGACCATATTTCAGGTGCAAACGCAGTTGCGATTGCCCGCACGCGGTGTCGATGCGATCAACATCTTTAATGTATCCTTGTTCGACCAGCACATGGGCAATGCCTTCGCATACGCCGGAACCCCGTATATCCACAGTTTGGCGCGCAACGCGTACGGCGTTACGAATGCGAGTTAACATATCGGCTATCGGATCAGCATGACTCATGGTTTTTTTCCTGGTGAATACTCATTACCAACTGGCCTTGCGAACGCCGGGAATTTTCCCTTCATTGGCCATCGTACGAAAACAAATACGACAAATTTTGAATTTTCGATACACGGCGCGCGGCCGGCCGCACAACTGGCAGCGAGTGTAGGCCCGCGTGGAAAATTTCGGTTTGGTTTCGGCTTTTATTCTTAACGCCTTTGTCGCCATATATTGCCTCAGTTATGATTTTTCCGTTTTGAAGGCCAGCTTAGTTCGTTTCCGAAGCCGCTCCGGCAAAAGGCATGCCGAACAACTTCAACAGTTCTCGCCCTTCTTCATCGGTCTGGGCGGAAGTCACAATCGTAATGTTCATGCCGCGGGTTTGTTCAACTTTGGCGGCGTCAATTTCCGGGAAGACGCTCTGTTCGGTCAATCCCATATTGTAATTGCCCCGGCCGTCAAAGCCTTTGGGCGAAAGGCCGCGGAAGTCACGCACCCGCGGAATCGCCAGCGAAACCAGCCGGTCCAGAAATTCATACATGCGATCGCGGCGCAACGTCACTTTGGCGCCGATGTCCATGCCTTCGCGCAATTTGAAGTTGGACACGCTTTTGCGCGATTTACAAATCACGGCTTTCTGGCCGGTAATCTGCGCCAGCTCCTTGATCGCGCTTTCCATCACTTTCTTGTCCTGAATCGCCTTGCCCAGCCCCATGCTTACGACGATTTTCTGCAAACGCGGAACCTGCATGACGTTTTTATATTTAAAGGTTTCCGTCAGGCTCGGAATGATATTTTGTTTATAAAGTTGTTTCAGCCGCACCATCAGCTTGGATCCTTATTTACCGGCGTAACGAATGACATCAATAACATTACCCGCGGTATCAACGCGCGTCTTTTTACCTTCGGCGTCCACGGCGAATTTCACGCGCGTGGGCCGATCCGTTTTGGGGCTAACCACCTGCACCTTGCTCATATGGATCGGATGTTCCACCTGCAGCCGGCCGCCCTGGGGGTTGCGGCGCGAAGGTTTCACGTGTTTATACAACCGATTGACGCCTTCCACCACGACCATCTGCCGGATCACATCAATCCGCAGGACCTTGCCGCGGCGGCCCTTGTCATCGCCCGCCATAATTTCAACGGTGTCGCCTTTTTTAATTTTTATGGCCATCAGACCACCTCAGAAGCCAGAGAGACAATTTTCATAAAATTCTTTTCCCGCAGTTCCCGGGCCACGGCGCCGAAGATGCGCGTTCCCAGCGGATTGCCGTCTTTATCGATCAGCACGGCGGCATTGCGATCGAAACGCACGTAACTGCCGTCCGGGCGGCGCGTGGGGTACTTCGTGCGAATAATCACGGCCCGATGCGTTTTCTTGTCATCGAGGGTCATCGTCGGCAGCGATTTCTTGATCGCCACGATAATGATGTCACCGATGTTCGCGGTGCGCCGCGTAAACTGGCCGCGCCCGGTGCTGCCGCCCAGCACTCTGACGCACAACGCCGTTTTGGCGCCCGTGTTGTCCGCGATGTCGAGTATAGTTTCCTGTTGAATCATGGAGCCTGTCCTTCAAATACGTCCCGGCAACGCCTTAGACTTTCGCTTCCGCCGCGGCGGTGTCACTTACGATGCGCACCAGCCGCCAATGCTTGTTCTTGCTTAACGGCCGACACTTGGCGATATCCACCACCTGGCCGATGCGCGCCTCATTGCGTTCATCATGCACCAGCGCCACTGTGCGCCGCTTCATGATTTTTCCGTATTTCGGATGTTTCTGCAGGTAATTCATTACCACCTTGACGGTTTTTTCACCCGAGCGCGTCGTAACGACGCCTCGATATACTTTTAACGGTTTGCGTTGCAGGTCGGCCATGCGTTCCTGGTCCTTATCTTATGCGGATTTACCGCTTTTTTCCCGAGCCAATTCCCGTTCACGCATCACGGTTTTGATGCGGGCGATATCATGTTTCAAGCGGGTCAACTTGGAAGGGTCTTCCAACTTTTCCGTGACCGCCTGGGTCCGAATTTCAAACAGACGCCGCTCCATGGTTTCCAATTCACCGGCGAGTTCGTCCGGATTCATTTCTCGTATTTCACTGGCTTTCATTACTACTTCCGTAATTCGCAGTTAGTTTACCGTCTCACGCCGCTTAAGCATGACGCCGAGTCACAAAACGACAGCGCAGAGGCATTTTATGTACCACGCGCACCAGCGCCTGTCGGGCGACATCCTCGGAGACACCGCCAACTTCATAAATAATGTTGCCCGCTTTTACGCGCGCCACCCAGGCATCGGGTTCGCCTTTACCTTTACCCATGCGGGTTTCCAGGGGCTTGGCGCTGATGGAGGTATGCGGAAACACGCGGCAATACACTTTACCTTCCCGATGGAGAAAGTGCGTCGCGGCCACACGGCCGGCTTCAAGCTGACGGCCGGTAATCTGGCCGGAGCTCAGAACCTGAATGCCATATTCGCCAAAAGCAACGTAATTGCCTTTCGTCGCCCTGCCGCGAATCCGGCCGCGCTGAAACTTACGAAACTTCACCCTTTTGGGCATTAATGCCATGATGCTACCTCATTAGTCTTTACGTGGGCCTCGTGGTCCGCCGCGGCGTCCGCTGGGCCGCGCCGGGGGCGCCGGAAGGTCCTCACCATACTGGCCGCGGTAAACCCATACCTTGATGCCGATGGTACCGTACGTGGTTATCGCCACCGCTAAACCGTAATCTACATTGGCTTCGAGCGTCGAAAGCGGGATACTGCCCAAAATCTGCGTCTCGGTTCGCGCCAATTCCGCTCCGCCCAGGCGGCCGGAGATAATAATCTTGACGCCTTTGGCGCCGGACGTCATGGTTTGCTCGCAATGCTGCTTCATGGTCCGGCGGAACGAGGCGCGCCGTTTAAGCTGTTCACTGATGGATTCCGCCACAAGCTGCGCATCCAAATCAGGATTTTTTATCTCCACAATATTCAACGTCACCTTACGGTCAATCAGCTCTTCCAGGGCTTCACGGAGCTTGTCTATTTCAGCTCCTTTGGGACCAATCACCAGGCCCGGACGAGCGGTGTGCAGCATGACGCGGACTTCGTCGCGCGTCCGCTCAATCTCCACTTTGGATACCGCCGCATAAGGGGGCTGGCGATTCAGACGGGCGTCCACAAAACGACGGATTTTCTCATCCTCGATGAGAAACTCTCCATACGCCGCTTTGGGAGCGTACCACCGGCTTTGCCACCCGATGGTGATGCCCGTGCGAAAACCTCTGGGATTAACCTTTTGACCCATTATATCACCTCAATATCATTCCACATCAACCGTAACATGGATATGGCTGGCCAAACGCAGCCAGGAATGCGCCCGGCCGCGATCCTTGGGACGCCAGCGCCGCGTACCGGCGCGAACGCCGCCTTCATCCACGCGCGCCTCCCGAACATACAAACGCCCCAGATCCGCTTCATCCTCATCCGCATTGGCGATCGCGCTGCGCAACACCTTATTCACCAGAACGGCGGCGCGCTTGTTGGCGAACTTCAATACATCAAGAGCATCCTGCGCCGCCCGGCCCTTGATTAACTCCGTCACCAGACGAACTTTACGCGGCGCCATGGGGGCATAGCGATGACATGCCGACCAGGTCATCAGCTGATCTCGTTCCACGTTCAAGGCTTTGGTTAAATTTTCCACATCCTGAGCCGACGGAACAGGTTTGAATAAACCCTGCCGCCAGTTGCGCAAGGCCCGGCAGGCCGCTTCCTGACCGAGTCCCGGGCGAACCATCCCCGCCGCAATCTCGCGGAGACTGCGTTCGCTCTTTCGCAAACACTGATCCAGTTTTTCACCGCTTATCATATCAAAAACCTCTCAGGCTTCGCATACGTCTCAGACGTCTTACTTAGCGACAGCGCCGGCGCCGGCCGCGGCTTTCTTGGTGCCGCTATGGCCGCGGAACGTCCGGGTCATGGAAAACTCACCCAGTTTGTGTCCGACCATGTCTTCCGTTATATAAACTTTATTAAACACCTTGCCATTATGCACCAGAAACGTATAGCCCACGAATTCCGGCACGATGGTACATCGCCGCGCCCAGGTTTTAATCGGGTCACGGGTGTTACTTTCCTGCTGGATCATAACCTTCCGCAGAAGTTTTTCATCGACATAAGGGCCTTTTTTCAGCGAACGTCCCATGAATCACCACTCCGCTTAGAGAACCAGTTGCATTCCGCGATTACTCTTGCGCCGCCGGATAATCCGCTTATTGGAAGCATTGCGCGGATTTCGGGTTTTCCCGCCTTTGGCAAGAACACCTGTCGGCGAACAAGGATGACGACCGCCATTGGACCGGCCTTCGCCGCCGCCCATCGGATGCGCCACGGGATTCATCGCCTTGCCGCGAACGTGAGGGCGACGACCCATATGACGTTTCCGTCCCGCTTTGCCGATTTTTACATTTTGATGATCGATATTTCCGATTTGCCCAATGGTCGCCCGGCAAGCACTGTCAATCATACGCACCTCGCCGCTGGGCATGGTTAGGTGCGTCCATTTGCCTTCTTTGGCGCCGATACGGGCCACCATCCCGGCGGAACGCACCAGCTTGCCGCCCTGGCCGGGATTCATTTCAACATTATGAACTTCCAGGCCGCTGGGAATGTTCGCCAGGGGCATACAGTTGCCCACCTTCGGCTCCACCCGCTGACCGCTTTCGATAGTGTCGCCCGCCTTTAAGCCCTGCGGACACAGGATATAGCGTTTTTCACCATCTTGATACTGCACCAGCGCGATAAAACAGGTGCGATTGGGATCGTATTCGATTTCCCGAACCGTCGCCGTCATACCGTCTTTGAGGCGCTTAAAATCAATCATGCGATATATTCGCCGCGCTCCGCCGCCGCGGAATCGCACCGTGGTCATGCCGCTGTGATTTCGGCCGCCATGCTTTTTAATCCGCTTGCACAGGGATTTCTCCGGTGTGCTGCGGGTTATTTCCGCATACTCATTCACCGACGCATTGCGGCGCCCGGCGCTGGTTGGTTTATAAATTCGAATGCCCATAAAATCGTCTCGGCTATTTTCTGGTCTATTAGAACAAATCTATATGGTAGTCTTTTTGCAAAACCACCCACGCTTTTTTCCATCCCGATGTATGGCCGCGGGAATATCCCCGGCGGCGCGGCTTGCCTTTACGGTTGGCGGTGCGGACTTCCTGCACTTTCACATTGTAAATCTGCTCTATCGCCCGCTTGATCTCGGTCTTGTTGGCCTGATGATGCACCTGAAACGGATAGGCGTTCACACTCTTGGACTGATGCATTCCCTGCTCAGTTACCAGTGGTTTTACTATAACCTGATACGGGTCCACCGTCGTCTCCTTGTGCCTTAATCCGCCGCAACCGTCTGGTCGGCGGCCATATCCAACAATCGCTGTAACGACGCCTTCGTGAACAGCAACTGACGCTTATTGCAGATTTCGCCGGCGTTGAGCTGCTCCACGGTCAAAACATCGATTGTCGGCAGATTGCGTAATGATTTATACAAATTGATATTATAATTTTCCGTCGCCACCAGACAACTGCGGTCAATCTTGAGATTGGCCAGAATCACGGCGAAATCTTTCGTTTTCGGCGCGTCAAACTTCAGTTCGTCGATAACTACGGCCTGCTGCGACTGCATCTTGGCCAGCACCGCTTGATTCCGGGCCAGACGTCGCTGTTTGGCCGGCATCGCCTGGCGAAAATCACGCGGCTTCTTGGCAAAGGCAACGCCGCCGCCTTTACGAACCGGTGTGCGAAGATTACCCGCACGAGCATTGCCGGTGCCTTTTTGCCGGTACAGCTTGCGCGTCGAACCTTCCACCAAACCGCGACTTTTGGTCGCTAACGTCCCCTGCCGACGATTGGCGTGATACATCACCACGGCCTGCTTGAGCAGGCGAGGGTTCACCTTTCCGCCCAACGTTTCCTCGTTGACTTCGAGGCGGTCCACTTCCTGGCCTTTTTGGTTATATACTGGCAACACGATCATAAATCACAATTCCTTGCGGCATTGAGCCGGAATTACTGGCGGGTTTTCGCCGCCTGCACCATCACATACCCGCCGGTCGGACCCGCCACCGGCCCCTTGATAATCAACAGATTATTTTCCACATCCACGCCGATGACACGAAGGTTCCGGCTGGTGGCACGAACATGTCCCATGTGGCCGGCCATCTTATGGCCCTTTTTGATGCTTTGGCCATGACCACGCGATACACCACTGCTAATAGAGCCCGGGCTGCGGTGTTTGCGCTCGCAACCATGACTGGCGGGCTGACCCTTGAAATGGTGCCGCTTCATAACGCCTTGATAGCCTTTGCCCTTGGTTGTTCCCACCACATCCACAAAAGCGATATTCTGGAAAACTTCTACGGTAAGCATCTCGCCCGGCTTCTTCTCGGCCGGCTGAGAAAGACGCACTTCGCGCACAAAACACGGCACCACGGCTCCGGCTTTGCGGGCATGGCCGATTTCCGGCTTGAGCCGGCGCGACGGTTTGACCTGTCCAAACCCAAGCTGCAAAGCATCGTAACCATCGGTTTCCTGCGTTTTTACCTGCATGATGGGACACGGCCCGGCCTGGATGACCGTCACCGGCACGATGACGCCCTTGTCATCATACACCTGCGTCATGCCGATTTTTTTACCTAAAAGCATCGTACTCATGCGTTTTCTCGCTTTTTCGACGATTTACATCCATTAAAAAACCGACGGGCAACATCCTTTGACCATCGGTTTAAAAGTTATCAGACCCTGATCTTTACAAACACACCGGCCGGAACTACCAGACGATTCAGCGATTCGACGGTGCGCGGGTTGGCTTCGAGAATATCAATCAGACGCTTATGCGTGCGAATTTCAAACTGTTCCCGCGATTTCTTATCAATATGAGGAGAACGCAGAACCGTATAACGCTCAACGCGCGTCGGCAGCGGAATCGGACCATTTACGCGGGCGTTCGTCCGCCGGGCGTGTTCGACGATTTCCTTGGCCGAAGCATCCAGGGCACGATGGTCGTAAGCCTCCATGCGAATACGAATACGTTCTGTTTCCACCTGTATCTACTCCTGCTTTCCGTCTCGGTTTAATTCATCGAGACCCGGTAGCTTAACGAGATATAAATACTCGTCAAGCAAAAACTTTATATCAGCACTCCGGATGGCCGAAAACCATCGCTAACCGCCTTTTCAGGTCTGCGATACGACCATCCCCCGCACCCGGCAGAATTCCAAAAATGGAATCCTTAGGTGAGTTTATCTGTCCCATCCGTGGGTAACTTCAGGTTTGACAACGACTTACACTCACCGCAGGTCATCCGTTTCCTGCTCGCTTCAGTCGAAAAGAGAATTTATATCACTATTGAAAAAGCTTGTCAATAGGCAAAATCTAAAACTTTTTGAGATAATTGTTCCGGCAAAGGAGCATACCTACAAGGTTCCATAGTATATCCGGCCCGTCCCTGCGTCAGGCTCCTCAGATCAGAGGCATATCCAAACATTTCCGCCAGCGGGGCCAAGGCATCGATAATCCGAGCGGAGCCGCGAACATCACTTTTATGAATTATGGCCCTTTTTCGGGTTAAATCCCCCTGGACGGCCCCATAATAAGCCTCCGGGGTTACCACTTGAAGGCGCATAATTGGTTCTAACAGCACTGGGCCGGCCTGTTTCATAGCATCCGTCATGGCCAGACTGCCGGCCTGCTGGAAAGCGATTTCCGATGAATCCACGGCATGAAAAGACCCATCGATAAGGGTCACTTTAATATTTATTACGGGAAATCCGCCCAACACCCCGTTGGTTGCGGCCCCACGAACCCCTTCTTCAACGGCGGGTATGAATTCTTTGGGTATGCTTCCGCCGACAATCTTATTTTCAATCACCAGGTGACCCTGATTATCCTGGCATACATAAGGCTCGACGGTCAAAACACAATGTCCATACTGCCCCCGGCCGCCGGTCTGGCGGATAAACTTGCCTTCTCCCCTGGCGGCCCTGGAAATGGTTTCTTTATAGGCCACCCGCGGCTTGCCCACCAATACATCCACCTTCATGTCGCGAATGAGTTTATTTTGCAGAATTTCCAGATGTAATTCGCCCATGCCGCAAATAACGGTTTGCCCAGTTTCTTCCCGATATTCGGTTTTAAACGTGGGGTCTTCGCGTTTGAGCGTATCCAACGCTTCGGCAAGACGCTGCCGCTCTCCGGCCGTACGCGGCTCAATCGACAGGCTGATGACCGGATCGGGAAATTTAATGGGTTCCAATAATACCGGATTTTTGGGATCACACAGCGTATCGCCGGTATAGGTCTGCTTTAATCCCACCAGCGCCACGATATCGCCGGCCTGGGCCAGTTCCTGATTTGTTCGCGCCCCGGCGTGCATTTGACATATTTTGGTAACGTTTTCCTTGCGATCCCGCGTAACATTAAGGAGGCGCGTGCCTCCCTTGAGGCTGCCCTGATAGACGCGCACCCAAGTTAAATCTCCGTGCTGATCGGAAGTGATTTTGAAGGCCAGTCCGGCAAAAGGTTTATCCGAATCGCAAAGAATCGTGGCGGTTTTGCCTTTTTTATCAGGAATTTCCGCTTCAATGGGCGGACGCTCCAGCGGACTTGGCAAAAAATTCACCACGGCGTCCAGCAATCGCCGCGTGCCTATGCTTTGCAGGGCGGAGCCGCAAAATACCGGATGTAATAGCCCCTGAATGGTTCCCTGACGAATTCCCCTAAATAACATTTCATCCTCAATGGGTTTATCCGTAAGGTATTTTTCCATTAATTCATCATCGAATTCCGCGGCGCGTTCAACCAGATCATGCCGCGCCTGCGCGACAAGCTCCGTCATATGAACAGGTATATCCCGTTCCAGAACTTTAGCGCCGACTTTTTCCGGCTCAAAGTACAAAGCCTTCATCAGCAATAAATCAACGAAGCCCACAAACTCATTTTGCGAACCGATGGGTAATTGCAGCGCGACGGGATGCGCCAGTAATTTTTCTTTAAGGCTGGCGACGGCCATTTCGAAATCCGCGCCGATTTTGTCCATTTTGTTGATAAAACAAATAATGGGCACTTTGTATTTCTGCGCCTGATGCCAGACGGTTTCCGACTGCGCCTGAACGCCTTCGCTGGCGTCAAATACCGCCACCGCGCCATCCAGCACCCGCAAAGAACGCTCGACCTCGACGGTAAAATCCACATGACCGGGCGTATCGATCAGATTAATGCTATAACTTTTCCAGGGGCAAGTGGCGGCGGCCGACGTGATGGTGATGCCGCGCTGCTGTTCTTCGGGGAGATAATCCATGACGGCGGTGCCTTCATGCACCTCGCCGATTTTATACGTCCGACCCGTAAAAAAGAGAATCCTTTCGGAAACCGTGGTTTTACCGGCGTCGATATGGGCCATAATGCCGATGTTGCGAATTTTATGCAGGTCTCTGCCCATATATGGTTCCATCAACTCTTGATACGAAACTGCCACAATCCAACATCATGTCGATTGTGGCAGCAAGAAATCTAAAAAAGAAATTACCAGGCGAAGTGAGCAAACGCCTTGTTGGCTTCGGCCATGCGATGCACGTTCTCACGGGTGGTCATGGCGGCGCCTTCGCCCTTGAAGGCGGCGCCCAGCTCTTCGGCGAGGCGGTCGCTCATAGGCTTGCCCTTTTTGCCGCGAGAAGCCAGCAAAATCCACCGGAACGCCAGCGCCTGCTGACGGCGGGAGGGCACTTGCATCGGCACCTGATAGGTAGCACCGCCGACGCGTTTGGAGCGTACTTCAATGAGGGGTTTGACATTCTGAATCGCCGTCTCAAACACCTCGATGGGAGTAGCGTCCTTCACCCGTTTTTGCAGAATGTCCAGAGCATCATAAACGACTTTCTGGGCAACGCTCTTTTTGCCATCCCACATCAAACAGTTGATGAACTTGGCCAAAAGTTTACTGTTATACCGTGAATCTGGCTTTAATTGACTTTCCGAAGCCGTAAAACGTTTTACCATCTGCTAAACCTTACTTACCTTTCTTGGCGCCATATTTGCTGCGGCTCTGTTTGCGGCCGTTCACACCCAGGGTATCGAGCACACCACGAACGATGTGATAACGGATACCGGGCAAGTCGCGCACTCTGCCGCCGCGGACCAGAACTATACTGTGCTCCTGAAGATTGTGACCTTCACCCGGAATATAAGCCGTGATTTCCCTGCCGTTGCTTAAACGGACACGGGCCACTTTTCGTAAAGCGGAATTCGGCTTTTTGGGAGTCTGGGTACGCACCAGCAAACATACTCCGCGGCGCATGGGTGAATTTTCCAGGTCGGGAGTTTTGGTCTTCTTTTTGGTTTTCTGTCGAGATCGCCGTATTAATTGATTCGTTGTCGGCATAATATACTCCAAAACAACAACTTACGTTTAAAACCTTTACTTATGGCCTCAATCGGAAAGCCCTAAGGCTTCCTTGACACGGGCTTCGGCGCGAGCTTCGGCCGCTTCGCGCTCCGCCAATTCATCAACTTCCAGGCCGGCGGGTTTGGGCGGTTCGGCCAAATGCTTGATACGAATGTTCAGGTATGGCTTAAAGCCGGTTCCCGCAGGAATCAAATGGCCCAGTATAATGTTTTCCTTCAAGCCACGCAACTGGTCAACTTTGCCGGAAATACTCGCCTCCGTAAGCACGCGGGTGGTTTCCTGGAAGCTGGCCGCCGAGAGGAAACTTTCCGTTTGCAGAGAGGCCTTGGTAATGCCCAGCAGCAGAGTGCTGGCGGTGGCAAACCGGCATTTTCCGCCTACGGCCGGATCGCCGCCGATGGTGTTAATCGGTTCATTGACTTTTTCCAGTTCCTCACGCGTGACAATGCGTCCTACTTCCAGGTCGGAATCGCCCGCATCGGTAATCTTGAGGCTTTGAGCTATTTTCTCGTTGGCAGCGCGGAAATGGAATTTATCAACCACATCGCCCGGCAGCAAGTCGGTATCGCCGACATTTTCCACACGGACTTTACGCAGCATCTGGGAAACAATAATTTCCACATGCTTATCATTTATTTTCACGTTTTGGGCGCGATACACACTTTGAATTTCTTCCAGCAGATAGGACTGAAGGGCTTCTTCGCCGCGGATACGGAGAATATCATGCGGGACCAGCGGACCGGTGGTCAGCGGTTCTCCGGCTTCCACATAATCGCCCGAGTGCACCAGAAGATGCTTATCGTGCGGCACGTGGTGTTCAACCTCCAGACCGCCTTCGGATTTGATGATAATGGTCATCTTGCCGCGGCGTTTATCGCTGCGCAGTTCCACGCGCCCGGATATCTCCGCCATCGCCGCGGGATCCTTGGGCCGGCGAGCCTCGAAGATTTCGGTTACCCGCGGCAAGCCGCCGGTAATATCCTGGGTACCGGTAATGGCGCGAGGCTGCTGCGCCAGCATGGTGCCGGCGACAATTTCCTGACCTTCATCCACCAGAATGCGTGCTTTGGCCGGTAAATAATGGAAGTCCAGAATGCGCCCTTCGGTGTCTTCGATGACGATGCGCGGATGTTTTTCGCCCTTGTGTTCGATAACCACAGGACGCATCTTCTGAGCGCGAGCGTCACTTTCGGTGCGAATGGTTTCGCCTTCTTCGATATCCTGGAACCGGACCAGCCCGGCGGCTTCCGACAAAATGGGAACACTGTGCGGATCCCATTCAAACAGCGCCGTATGGGCTTTCACCTGCTGACCGTCATCGACCAGAATGGCGGCCCCATAAGGCGCCCGGAATCTCTCCAGTTCGCGGTTCTTGGAGTCCACGATAACCACTTCGCCATTGCGCTTAAGCGACACTTTTCGGGATTCGCCATCGGGGGTTTCCATCTGCGCCACAACCAGATCATCGTAGCGAACGATACCTTCGACAGGCGTTTCCGTTTTGTTTTCCATGACGGCGCGTTCGGCGATACCGCCGGTATGGAACGTACGCATGGTCAACTGGGTGCCGGGTTCACCAATGGACTGCGCCGCGATAATACCGACCGCCATGCCTTCCTCGACGGGACGGCCGGTGCTCAAATCCAAACCATAACATTTGGCGCACATACCCAGCGGGCTTTCGCACGTCATGGCGCTGCGGACGCGAATGGTGTCCATGCCCAGATCTTCGATCTTGCGGGCGATGTGTCCGTTAATAATGTCATTTTCCTTGACGATAATCTCATCGGTGACGGGATTACGAATCGTATCCCGCGCCACCCGGCCAATGATTACATCGCGCAGCGGTATCGACACCTGCTCGCCCTTGTACACCGCACTCTTGTTCACGCCCTGAAGCGTGCCGCAATCAAAGGTGTTAATAATAACGTTCTGACTGACATCGGCGAGTTTGCGGGTAAGGTAACCGCTGTCGGCCGTTTTAAGGGCGGTATCGGCCAATCCTTTGCGGGCGCCGTGCGTCGAGCTGAAATACTCCAGCACGTTGAGGCCTTCGCGGAAGTTGGCTTTAATAGGCGTTTCGATGATTTCACCCGAAGGTTTGGCCATCAAGGCCCGCATACCGGCCAACTGCTGAATCTGATCGACGCTGCCGCGGGCGCCGGACTGGCTCATCAGAAACACGGGGTTCAGATACGGCTTGCCGTCGCGGGTGTCGTTTTCCAGCCCTTTCATCATTTCGCTGGTGACTTCGACGCGAGCATGGGTCCAGGCGTCAATAATCTGGTTATAACGTTCCCCGTCGGTCAGCGCACCGGCATTGTAATTTTTCAAAATACGGTCCACGCGAACCTGCGTCTTGTCGATAATTTCCTGCTTGCGTTCCGGAATCCGCAGGTCGGTCACCGCGATGGACAATCCCGCCAGCGTCGCATACTTGAAACCGGACTCCTTGATGCGATCCAGCAGATCGATGGTTTCCGCGCGTCCGCAGTTTTCAAAACAATCGCTGATCACGCGACTGAGGCCTTTGGAGCCGAGAGGCTGATTGTAAAAAGGCATTTTGGGCGACAGAATATCGTTGAAGAGACACCTGCCCGCCGTGGTTTCCACAACAGCGCCCGGAGCGGAAAGCTTTTCATCCTTGCCCAGCGCCTGTTTGTGTTTGGGAAGCCGTACTTTCACCAGGGCGTGAATGCTGACCAGCCCCATATCATACGCCAGCATGGCTTCGTAGGGCGTGGCGAACACCATGCCTTCGCCTTTTTCGCCGGCGCGGTCCAGGGTAATATAAAAATTTCCCAATACGATGTCCTGCGAGGGCGACATAATCGGCGAACCGCTGGCGGGAGAGAAAATATTATTCGTGCTGAGCATGAGGCAGTGGGCTTCGGTTTGCGCTTCCAGGCTCAAGGGCAGATGCACCGCCATCTGATCACCGTCGAAGTCGGCGTTAAAGCCGCGGCACACCAGCGGATGAATCTTGATGGCGTTGCCTTCGATGAGCACCGGTTCAAAAGCCTGAATGCCCATGCGGTGCAGCGT
This sequence comes from uncultured Pirellulales bacterium, assembly GCA_964578395.1. Taxonomy (GTDB): domain Bacteria; phylum Planctomycetota; class Phycisphaerae; order Sedimentisphaerales; family SM23-30; genus JAFGBA01. The sequence continues at coordinate 9,351 of CAZOCV010000019.1, read as the reverse complement.
AGGAGCACGGTTGAGCAGCACCGGGTGTTCTCGAATCACTTCTTCGAGCACGTCCCAGACGATTTCATCGCGGCGCTCCAGCATTTTTTTGGCGCTTTTAATGGTGTCCGCCAGACCGCGTTCCTTGAGCTGACGGATAATGAACGGCTGGAAAAGCTCCAACGCGATGCGCTTGGGCAGGCCGCACTGGTGCAGCTTGAGTTCGGGGCCGATCACGATTACCGAACGCGCTGAATAATCCACGCGCTTACCGAGCAGGTTTTCGCGGAAACGGCCCTGTTTGCCTTTAATCATGTCCGTCAGGCTCTTGAGCGGCCGATTGCTCGAACCGAGCACGGGACGGCGGCAGCGGCCGTTGTCGAACAAAGCATCGACAGCCTGCTGCAACATGCGCTTCTCGTTGCGCACGATGACTTCGGGAGCGTTGAGGTCCACGAGTTTTTTGAGGCGGTTATTACGATTAATAATGCGGCGGTAAAGATCGTTGAGGTCGCTGGTGGCGAAATTGCCGCTTTCGAGCAAAACCAGGGGACGCAGGTCCGGCGGGATGACGGGAATCACATCCATAATCATCCATTCGGGATTGTTGTTGCTGCTGCGCAGAGATTCCACAATCTTCAGCCGCTTGATAATATCTTTGGCTTTTTGCTGGCTGTTGGTTTTCACCAGCCCTTCGCGCAGCAATACCGATTCCCTGGGGAGGTCCAGTTTTTGCAGCAGCGAGGCGATGGATTCGGCGCCCATCTCCGCCTTGAAGGTATTTCCATATTTTTCCCGCGCCCGGCGGCATTCATCCTCGCTGAGCAGCTCCTTGAGCTTCAGGGGCGTATCGCCGGCGTCGGTCACTACGTAATCCTGGAAGTAAATGACTTTTTCCAGGTCGGTGGTTTTCATATCCAGCAGATTCGCCAGGCGGCTGGGCATGGCCTTGAAGAACCAGATATGCACCACCGGGGCGGCCAGATTGATGTGGCCCATGCGCTTGCGGCGCACGCGGCTGTGCGTCACCTTCACCTGACAACGGTCGCAGATAATACCCTTGTACTTGGTGCCCTTGTACTTGCCGCAACTGCATTCCCAGTCCCGTTCGGGGCCGAAAATGCGCTCGCAGAACAAGCCGTCCTTTTCCGGACGATAGGTGCGGTAATTAATCGTCTCCGGCTTGCGCACTTCGCCGAAGGACCAGCTCCGAATATCATTCGGACTGGCCAGATTGATTTTCACGGAGCCGTAATCGTTGATCCGGTCGTATATCGACTCAATCATCACGGTAAGGTACTCCTCGATGCCGTGGAAAAGAAATTACTCAAGCCGTTTCTTCTCCAACTGAATGTTCAAACCCAGCCCGCGTATTTCATTACACAGCACGTCGAACGAAACGGGCGTGCCGGCTTCGAGCACGTTGGCGCCTTTCACCATCGATTCGTAAATCTTGGTGCGGCCTTCCACATCGTCGCTCTTGACGGTCAAAAGCTCCTGGAGAATGTAACTGGCCCCGTAGGCCTCCAGCCCCCACACTTCCATTTCTCCAAAACGCTGACCGCCCGTCCGCGCCTTGCCGCCCAGCGGCTGCTGCGTGATTAAACTATACGGGCCTGTTGCTCGCGCATGAATCTTATCATCTACAAGGTGATGCAGTTTCAACAAATACATATTGCCGACGGACACCTTCTGCTCGAACGGCTCGCCCGTCCGACCGTCATACACCGTCAGTTTGCAGTTTTCCGGCATCACCACGGAAATTTCATCTGTATCCAGCGGTGTATTACTTGTCGCGCAAGCTTCTCGTCGCCGCAATACTTGTTCATTAGCTTGCCGAACGGTTCGTATGACTTCATCTTCACCCGCCCCGTCAAACACCGGCGTTATGGCCTGGAAGCCCAGTATGCGCGCCGCCCAGCCCAGGTGGGTTTCCAAAATCTGACCCACGTTCATACGGCTGGGCACGCCCAGAGGATTAAGCAGCACATCCAGCGGCGTTCCATCTTCGAGGAACGGCATATCCTCTTCGGGCAATATCCGGGCAATGACGCCCTTGTTGCCGTGCCGGCCGGCCATCTTGTCGCCGACGCTCAGGCGGCGCTTGGTGGCGACATACACCTTCACCATTTCCAGCACGCCGCTGGGCAGTTCATCGCCCCGCTTCATCTGCTGCAGCTTGCGCTGCTGCTCTTCCTGCAGATCGGCGATGCGTTTCTGGTAAGGTCCGGCCACCTTGGCGGCGGCTTCGCGTTTGGCGGCGGGTTTGACCCAGCTTATGTCGAACGTTTCGACCTGTTCCAGAATCACGTCGTCATTGTCGCTGAAGCCTACCTTCTGCCGCGTCGCGGGATCAACCATGGTCAGACCGAGTTTGGTGTCGATAGCCTGAGCCATCTGGCGGAACACTTCGGCAATTTTCCGATTCATGTCCGCACGGTAGTCCTTCATGGCCTTCTGCTGGATTTTACGCTGTTCATCGCTCATGTACATGCGGCGGCTGAACCGCTTGGTGTCGATCACGATGCCTTCTTCGCCGCTAGGCAGTTCCAGCGAATCGTTTTTAACATCTTCGCCCGCCCGGCCGAAAATCGCATACAGCAGTTTCTCTTCCGGAGACAGTTCGCTCTTGCTCTTGGGGCTGACCTTACCGACAAGAATATCGCCCGGCTGCACATACGTGCCGCAGCGCACCACGCCGCCCTCATCGAGATTGGCGAGGGCTTTTTCCGACACGTTGGGTATATCGCGGGTGAATTCCTCGCGGCCCAGTTTGGTTTCACGAATTTCGATGTCGTATTCTTCGATATGAATACTGGTGAAGGTGTCCGTCTTGACCAGTTTTTCGCTGATGAGAATCGCGTCCTCAAAGTTATAGCCGTCGAACATCATAAACCCGACCAGCACGTTGCGGCCCAGCGCCAGTTCTCCCTGACAGGTGGCGGCGCCGTCGGCGATAATCTGACCCTGGCTGACCTTGTCGCCCGGATGAACAATGGGCTTCTGGTTCAGGCAGGTGCGCTCATTGAGGCCGACAAACTTGCGCAAAACGTATTCTTCGGCATCGTCGATTACAATGCGCTGGGCGTCAACATACGTCACGGTTCCTTCGGATTTGGCCCGCACCACCATCGAACTGTTGGCGGCCACGTGCTTTTCCATGCCCGTAGCGACAACGGGCGGCTGCGTCCGCAATAACGGCACCGCCTGCCGCTGCATGTTGGAACCCATCAGGGCGCGGTTGGCGTCGTCGTGCTCCAGGAACGGAATCAGCGCCGCCGACACACCCACCGTCTGATGGCTGGACACATCGACGAATTTCACTTCCTTGCTGTCCACCTGGGACAAATCGCCGTTCACCCGCGCCAGCACCGGGCCATCCACCAGCTTTTTATTTTCGGGAGCCAGCACGTCCGTCGGCGCGAGAATAGTCTCCATTTCCTCATCGGCGCGCAGGTTCTGGATGCCGGTCACCTTGCCTTTTTCCACCTTGCGATACGGCGTCACCAGGAAACCGTATTCATCCACCGTAGCAAAAATACTCAGCGAAGCAATCAGCCCGATGTTGGTGCCTTCGGGGGTTTCAATGGGGCAAATGCGGCCGTAGTGGCTGATGTGCACGTCGCGCACCTCAAACCCGGCGCGTTTGCGGTTCAAACCGCCCGGCCCCAATGCCGACAAGCGCCGCTCATGGGTCAACTGGCTCAGCGGATTGGTCTGATCGACCACCTGGCTCAGTTCACCGCGGCCAAAGAAAAAATCCACGCTGCTGGCGATGCTCTTGGAATTGACCAACTCGGCGATTTTGCCCAGGTCGGCCGGATCCTTGATGCTCATGCGCTCCTGCACCGACCGCCGCAGTTTCAGGAACCCCTTGCGGATTTCGTCCGTCGCCAGTTCCTCAATGGTGCGCAACCGCCGATTGCCCAGGTGGTCAATATCATCGACGTACCCTTGCCCGCTGCGCAACGCCATCAGGTACTTCAAGGAATTGAGAAAATCCTCCGGCCGCAGCGTCATCACGTTTTCCGGCACGTCCTGATTGAATTTGCGATTCAGGCGGAACCGGCCGACCCGCCCCAGGCGATACCGGTTTTCATCGTAAAACTTTTCCTTGAAAAGGCTCTTGGCCTTATCCAGATTGGCGGGATTGCCCGGCCGCAAACGCGAATACATCCGCAGCAGCGCCTGATCCTGATCTTCACAGGGATCCTCCGCCAGCGAGTTCAAAATAATGACATCGGTAATCTTGGCGACCACCTCAACATCCTTGAGGCTCGACTGCTGGATTTTCCCCAGCGCATCGCCAATCTGACAGCCGGCTTTAACCAGTTCTTCGCCGGTTTCCCGGTCAATCACGGCGCCGACGGCCCACATATTCGCCTTGAGGCTGTCCACGGCCACTTTTTTAGTGGGATAAAACTCGCGGATAATCGCCTCGGTTCGGGCGAATTTTTCATCCATGGCCCGCAGGAACGTCGTGACACTGATTTTGGCCGACTGATCAATGCGCACCACCATAACATCTTTTTTGGTGACGTTGATTTCGATCCAACTGCCGCGGTCCGGAATAATACGGGCGGCATGCAGCGGACGGTCGCCTTCCTGACTTTCAATCACAAAATCCACGCCGGGACTGCGGTGCAACTGGTTCACAATCACGCGCTCGGCGCCATTGATGATAAACTCGCCGCCGCCGATCATCACCGGCAGTTCACCCAGGTAAACGCTGTCTTCCATCACGTTGTCATTGTCCTTGCGGCTTAAACGACAACGAACGCGGAAGGGCAGGCCGTAGGTCAGCCGCAACTGCCGACATTCATCCGGCGAATAGCGGGGCTTGCCCAGTTCATAACCCATATAGTCCAAACGAGTATTCTCATCGTAACTGACTATCGGGAAAATCTCCCGCAGCAAACCTTCCAGCCCTATCGGCTCACGCTTGTCGAACGGAGTGTCCGCCTGCAAAAACCGTTCGTAGCTGTTGCAATGGAGCTCCGTCAACGCCGGGATAGGCAACGCTTCCGTGCCTCTTCCGAATGTACGAACTTCGTTGAACACCATATTACCTGTCCTCGCTAAGTGGCGGCTCGGAACCTGTAACGTTTCGCATGGAAAACGGCGGCGCCGTCTTCGCATTTTTCATAAGCAATCATTAAGCAATCTCGACGGTCGCGCCCGATTCTTCCAGCGTTTTCTTGAGCTTCTCGGCGTCTTCCTTGCTCAAGCCTTCCTTGACAGGTTTGGGAGCGCCTTCGACCAGGTCCTTGGCTTCTTTGAGGCCCAGACCGGTGGCCGCCCGCACTTCCTTGATAACCTGAATCTTCTTGTCGCCGGCCGCCTTGAGAATGACGTTGAAAGAGGTCTTCTCTTCCGCAGCCGCCGCCGCACCGCCGCCGGCGCCAGGCATCGCCGCCACCGCCACCGCACCGGCCGCAGGCTCGATGCCATGAACCTCTTTGAGGTAATCCGCCAGTTCTTTGGCTTGCAGCAGCGTCAAACCGACGATTTGATCGCCGATCTTTTTGATGTCTTCACTAAACGTCTTGGTTTCTGACATGTCGTCAACTCCTGTACTTTATCAATTTGCCGCGAAGTGCCGGAATGCCTTCATTCCGTTTTAACCCCGAAGGGGCAGTCCGCCGACAATGACATAAACTCTTGTTTTTTTCTGATGCCGCGGTTTTAAGCGGCTTGCTCCTTGTTCTTTATCAGCGTCTCAATGCAGCCGGCGATACGTCCGGCCGGACTGATCATCTGGGCGGCCAGCGTGCG
>CAZOCV010000019.1:0-3497 GCA_964578395.1 uncultured Pirellulales bacterium | reverse complement strand
CGGCGCATCTCATTATTATCGATGCCGCCCACGCCGCGCAGCGAAACAATCAGCATTTCTTCCACGCCCTGAAAACGCTGGGCGAAATCCTTTTGGATTAATCCTTTGATCTTTCTACTCATATCAGCCTCGCTTTAACCGGTTTAATCCGGAGAAAATAACTATCAGGACACTTCAATTTCCACCGAGGGACTCATGGTCGCGCTGAGGCACACCTTTTTGAAATAGGTGCCGCGCACCGTATTGGGCTTGATCCGCCGCAAATGCTCCAGCAGAGATTCAATGTTTTCCACCAGTTTGCTCGTCTCAAAACTGACCTTGCCGACGGGCACATGCACATTGCCGCCGGTATCGTTGCGATATTCCACCTTGCCGGCGGCATATTCCTTGACCGCCTGGACAATGTTGGGAGTCACCGTGCCGCTCTTGGGAGAGGGCATTTTCCCCTGCGGGCCTAATACGCGCCCAAGCTTGCCGACCTTGCCCATCATCTTGGGATGTGCAATCGCCACATCAAAATCCAGCCAGCCGTCCGTTACTTTTTTGACCAGTTCATCCCCGCCGGCTTCGACGGCACCGGCCTGTTTGGCCTGCTCCACTTCATCGCCTTCGCAAAAAGCGATAACCTTCATGGTCTTGCCGATGCCATGAGGCAGGGAAATAGCGCCGCGAACGGCCTGCTCGGCCTGACGGGGATCAATCCCCAGCCATAAGGCACATTCGACCGTCTGGTCAAACTTGGTCGTCCCCCACCCTTTTACACGGGCAACGGCTTCCGCAAGAGACACTTTATTTTCTCCCGCATCGGCTGCCGCCTTCTTATACCGCTTGCTTCGGAACCGCATCCTGCACCTCGCGAAAAATTCGCTTCCACTGTCACCGGCCGTGGTGCGCCGCTCTGACTAAACAATACTCACGAAAAGTGATTACGAAACCACTTCTATGCCCATGCTGCGAGCCGTGCCTTCGATCATTTTGGCCGCCTGCTCCAGCGAAAAGGCATTCAGATCCTTTATTTTTACTTTGGCAATGTCGCGCACCTGCTGCGCCGAGACCTTGCCGACTTTATTTTTGTTGGGTTCGCCGCTGCCCTGGGCCACCTGAGCGGCCTGTTTGAGCAGTTCCGCCGCCGGCGGGCTTTTAACGATAAATTCAAATGATTTATCCTTGTAAACGGTCAACTCCACGGGCACGACCATGCCATTCAGTTCCCGCGTGCGTTCATTGAACTGAGACACGAATTGACCGATGTTGACGCCGTGCTGGCCCAGTGCCGGACCAATCGGCGGCGCCGGGGTTGCCTGTCCGCCCTTTGCCTGAATTTTTACTTTGGCGATTATTTCTTTTGCCATTCTTTCACCTGAAACCTAAACTTCCCCTCGTTACACTTTCTCCAGTTGCCAGTATTCGATATCCAACGGTGTCGCCCGCCCGAAAATCGTCACCATGACCCGCACGGTGCCTTTTTCGGAATCAATCTCATCCACCGTGCCTTCATATCCTTCAAACGCCCCGCCCTTAATTTTGATCTGATCGCCCTTTTTGAATTCCATCTGAATCGCCGGCGACGCTTCGGGCTGTTCGGCCTGATTGAGCATCTTCATGACATCCGTATCGCTCATCGGGCTGGGCTTGCCTTCGGTGCCGATGAAATCGCCCACCCCGTTGGTTTCCTTGATGAGAAACCAGGAACGCTCCCTTAGACCGCCGTCTTCCGTAAGGGCCATTTCCAAAAATACATAACCGGGATACAGCTTCCGCTCATATACGCGCGTCTGTCCCCCGCGCACGCGCTTGACGCGCTCCGTCGGAACCAGAATGCGCCCGATTTCGTCGCTGAGACCTTCAATCTCCACTTTGCGGCTCAGCGCATCACGCACCTGCTCCTCACGGTTGGAGGCGACCCGCAGCACATACCAGCGTTTTTCCGTTATTTCCGTCACGTCACTTTCCCGCTCTCAACGGTTATATCTTCAGCACACCGGCGACTTTAAACATCCAGGTAAACAGCCAGTCCACGCAGCCCAGCAAAAACGACATGATAACCACCGTAATGATGACAATCTGCGTGCTGGCGGTTATTTCCTTGAAGGTGGACCAGGACACCTTCTTCATTTCGCCTTCCGTCGCAATCAGAAAATCCGCATACTTGGGCGTATTGAGAACCTTGAATATCAGCCAGCCAATCACCAGGAATAAAACCGCGGGAACCGCCATTTGTACCCACTGTTTGGTTCCCAGGCTCATCTGGTCCGTGGACAACTGACCTTCCAGCCAGCGATACAGCGACCAGCAACCCAGCGCCAAAATGACTCCGGCGCCGATGGCCGTGCCCAGCCGCGTGTACTGCCCTTGACCGCGTTTATAAATTTTCCATTGCATCTTTTGCCACTCCGTCAACCACGCCGGGAGGGAATCGAACCCCCAACCTGCGGTTTTGGAGACCGCTGCTCTACCAATTAAGCTACCGGCGTATCCATTTCCGCATTATCCTGGTTTATTTTTTCTTGAGTTTATGCACGGTGCGTTTACGGTCGCGCTTGCAATACTTCTTCAATTCCAACTTGGGCACGCCGCCCATCGTATTTACCTCCGTGCGGTAGTTACGCTCACCACACTCGGAACACTCCATCCAAAAATATTCACGTTTGGCGGCCTTGGCCATGTCACGTCCTCTTGCGTCTCTGAAAAACAGCCGGGTCCGGACCGGATAGCTCCGGTCCGGCCACATCGGCTTTGACTATTTACTTCACTCCGGTTTACGCCAGAATCTTGGTCACCACGCCGGCGCCCACGGTACGGCCGCCTTCACGCACCGCAAACCGCAAGCCTTCTTCCATCGCTATCGGATTGATAATTTCGATGGTGGCGGTGATGTTATCACCGGGCATGCACATTTCCGCGCCGCCGGCGAGTTCCAGGCCGCCGGTGATATCCGTGGTCCGGAAATAAAACTGGGGACGGTAACCGGTAAAGAACGGCGTATGACGACCGCCTTCTTCTTTGGTCAATACGTAAATTTCACCCTCGAACTTGGTATGCGGGGTGATACTGCCGGGTTTGGCCAGCACCATGCCGCGCTCCAGTTCTTCTTTTTCCACGCCGCGGAGCAAACAACCGACATTGTCGCCGGCCTGGCCGAAGTCCAGCGTTTTGTTGAACATTTCCACGCCGGTGACGGTCGTTTTGCGGGTCGGCTTCAACCCGACGATTTCCACTTCTTCGCCGGTCTTGACCTGGCCGCGTTCAATTCGACCGGTGCCCACTATACCACGGCCCTTGATACTGAACACGTCTTCCACCGGCATCAGGAAGGGCTTATCTACTTCCCGCATGGGCTCAGGAATATAGCTGTCCAGCGCGTTCATAAGTTCCTGAATGCACTTGATCTTTTCGGGATTCTTGGGATCATTGAGGGCCAGACTGGCCGAACCGCGAATCACCGGGGCGTTGTCGCCGTCGAACTTGTACTTGTTCAGCAGTTCGCGGACTTCCAG
>CAZOCV010000018.1:0-24182 GCA_964578395.1 uncultured Pirellulales bacterium | reverse complement strand
GAGATGCTGATTTTGTTTTGCTGGTGACCGAACCTACGCCGTTTGGCCTCAACGATCTGAAGCTGGCCGTGGACATGGTAAAAGCCCTGAAAATTCCTTATGCGGTGGCCATTAATCGTTGCGATGCCGGCGATAAATCTGTAAATGAATATTGTTTGCAGGAAGGAATTGCTGTTATTTTGGAAATTCCTGATGATCGGGGTATTGCAGAGGCGTATTCCCGTGGAGAAATGGCCGTGGATAAATTATGCCATTATGCTGCCATATTCTCCGAACTGGCGGAACGCATTATAAATCAAAAAACAATTTATCAAAGGTTGTTATGAAAGAGTTGGTGGTCATCAGCGGTAAGGGAGGGACCGGAAAAACCAGTATTGTGGCCTCGTTTGCGGCTCTGGCGCAAAACAAGGTTTTGGCCGATTGCGATGTGGATGCGGCCGATCTGCATCTGGTTTTGGAGCCTGAAATCGAACGAACGGAGGATTTCAGCGGCGGCAAACGCGCTCGTATCATTCCTGACAAATGCGTGGGCTGCGGCCGATGTTTTGAGGTATGCCGATTTCATGCTGTTGCGCCGACGAAAGGGCCGGATGCGACGGTTGCCAAAATATATCAGGTTGATCCGATTGCCTGTGAAGGCTGCGGTGTCTGTGTGCGGATTTGTCCCGCTGATGCCATCGCCTTTGAGTCGGCCGTAAACGGTCAGTGGTTTATTTCCTCCACGCGCCACGGATATATGGTGCATGCCAAACTGGGCATCGCCGAGGAAAATTCGGGCAAACTGGTGACGCTGGTGCGCAATCAGGCCAAACAAACGGCCCAGGACCATCATCTCGACCTGGTGATTATTGACGGCTCACCGGGTATCGGTTGTCCGGTTATTGCTTCGATTACCGGCGCGGATATGGTGCTGGTGGTTACGGAGCCGACGTTAAGCGGCCAGCATGATTTGGACAGGGTGCTGGCGCTGACGCGGCACTTTAATATTCCCACCGCGGTTTGCGTCAATAAATGGGATATCAATCCGGAGATGACGGAGCACATGGAGGAAAGGGCGCGACAGGCGGGGGCGCGGGTCGCGGGCCGTATTCGTTATGATCGTGCGGTGACTCAGGCGCAGTTGCGAAAGCTGGCGGTGGTGGAAACCGACGCCGCCTGCGTTGAGGATATTAAAAATATATGGAAACAACTTGGATTGCAGGAGTCGTAAAGAAATGGATAGCGCTGACGTGAAACATAAATCAGCATGTGAGTCTTGCGGGGATAAGACCTGTTCCGCGGCAAATCGCCGGAAAGATGAGAGCGATAAGGAATTTGAAGAACGCCGCCAGCTTCAGTCCCGGCTTTGCCGCATCCGGCATAAAATCGTCGTGTTGTCCGGTAAAGGCGGCGTCGGTAAAAGCACGGTGGCGATAAATCTGGCTGCCGCGCTGATGATGTCGGGCAAACGGGTAGGTCTGCTGGATGTCGATATTCACGGCCCCAGTATTCCCACGATGCTGGGCCTGGAAGGACAGACGGTCGAAGTCGGTGAGGATGGTTTGCTTCCGGTTGAGTTGGGCGATATGAAGGTCATGTCCCTGGGGTTTCTGCTGCGTCATCAGGACGACGCCGTGATTTGGCGGGGGCCGATGAAAATAGGCGTCATCAAGCAGTTTTTGAAGGATGTGGCCTGGGGAGACCTGGACTATTTGATTATCGATTCGCCGCCGGGGACCGGTGATGAACCCCTGTCGGTGTGCCAGTTCATCGGCGCGATGGATGGAGCGGTGGTGGTGACGACTCCGCAGAAGGTAGCGGCGGTGGATGTGCGCAAGTCCATTACATTTTGCCGGCAGCTTCACGTGCCGGTGCTGGGCGTTGTGGAAAATATGAGTGGTTTTGCCTGCCCCAAGTGCGGGGAAATCATTCAGATTCTGCCTTCCGGCGGGGGAAAGCACATGGCTGAAGAAATGCATGTGCCTTTTCTTGGTTCTATTCCCATTGACCCTCTGATTGCTGAGGCCGGCGATAACGGCCGAGCCTTTATTCATCATTACGCGGCAACGGCCACGGCGGAGATCATGCGGAATCTTATTCGTCCCCTGATCGCGCCAAGTGAAGTCGATGCTTCTAAAGCATAAAATAAAAACAACATACACGAAGAGGACAAACCCATGAAAATTGCGATTCCCCTGGCCAGCGAAAAATTATCCATGCATTTTGGACACTGCGAAAAATTCGCCATCGTTGATGTGGATGAGCGCACCCAACAATTAACCCAGCGGCAGGATTTAACCCCGCCGCCGCATGAGCCGGGTGTCTTGCCGGCCTGGCTGCATCAGCAGGGCGTTCATGTCATTATTGCCGGCGGCATGGGCCAACGCGCCCAGCAGCTTTTTACGCAGAATGATATTCAGGTTGTTGTGGGCGCCGCTGCGCTCACGCCGGAAGAACTTGTAAAGGCTTACCTTGATGGAACGTTGCAGACAGGAGCCAATATCTGTGACCACTAAGATAGCGCAGCAGTTCAGGCAAACCCGTCGATGCGCTCATCCCGGCTGTGTCGTATGCAACGAGGGCAATGAGCACGGGTTGCGGCTGGATTTCAAGCTTAATCACGATGGCGCGGTTACGGCCGAGTTCGCCCTGAACAAGCTGTTTGAAGGTTATCCGGCCATGCTGCATGGCGGTATTATCTGTATGATTCTGGATGGCGCCATGACCAATTGTTTGTTTGCGCATGATTGCGTCGCCGTTACGGGTGATTTGCATGTGCGTTTTCGCCATCCGGTGCATACGAATCAACCGGCCGTGGTGCGCGCCTGGATTCACCGGTCAGTATCGTCTTTTTACGAAATGAAAGCCGAAATTTCACAAAACGGACAGCTTACAACCACAGCCGTGGGAAAATTCATGCGGCAGAGCCACTTGAGCGGACAAGCCGAACCATGACGGAAACAGTGCGGATTACCACCCTGGTGGAGAACATCAGCAACCAGCCGCATCTGCTGGCCGAACACGGTCTGGCCTTCTGGATCGAATATGGACCACATAAGATTCTGTTCGATACCGGCGCCAGCCGGATTATCCAGACCAACGCTGACCGGCTGGGTGTGGATTTATCAAAAACCGAAGCCGTGGTTTTGAGCCATGGACACTACGATCACACCGGCGGGTTGATGCGGATTCTGGATTTTGCGCCTGCCGCCAGAATCTATCTGCATCCGGAAGCGGTTATTTCCCGATTCAGTTGCCATGATCAGAAACCCTGTCGTTCCATAGGCATGCCGGCCATGACGGCGATGTATCTGCAGCAGCACAAAAACTCGGAAAGAATTTGCGGATGCAGAGGCCCGCAGGAAATATTTCCGGGCTTGTGGATTACCGGAACGATTCGACGGATTACGGATTATGAGGACGTCGGCGGACCTTTTTATTTGGATGCGTTCCGCAACCACCCCGATCCTATCTGGGATGATCAGGCCCTGTTTTTTCAGGCAGAAGAAGGTCTTGTGGTTGTCCTCGGTTGTGCTCATGCGGGCGTGGTTAACACGCTGCATCATATTATGGATTTGACCGGTCAAAAGCGTTTTCATGCCGTTATGGGCGGCATGCATCTGGTTTCCGCCTCACCAGAGCGAATCGCTCGCACCCTGGAGGCGTTTCGTATTCACGAGGTCAGTCGCATCGGCCCGGCGCACTGTACGGGAGCGCAGGCGACAGCGCAATTGTGGCACGAGTTTCCCGACCGATGCTTTTGCTGTTCCGTGGGCGAGAGCATCGAATTGCCCCTGAATGTCGAACTTAAACTAAACGCTTCTCAACCCACAAGGTAGGTGACGACTTTGGCTGTTCATGTTTTTGGTCCTGTTCCATCGCGCCGGTTGGGGCGATCTCTGGGAGTCGATCTGACACCCTTCAAAACCTGCACCTACGATTGCATTTATTGTCAGTTGGGACGTACAACATGTAAAACGATGCAGCGGCAGGAGTGGTTTCCTTTGGGTGAGATACTCGAAGACCTGAAAAAGAAACTCGATAGTCAGCCTGATTATATTACGCTGTCGGGTTCGGGCGAACCGACGCTATATTCCCAACTGGGTCCGCTTATCGAGCAGATAAAATCCCTCACGAATATACCTGTAGCGGCGTTGACCAATGGTTCGATGTTATGGCTGCCGGAGGTTCGTTCGACTCTGATGCAGGTCGATCTGGTCGTTCCTTCCCTGGATGCCGGTGGTGAAGAAACATTTCAATACGTCAATCGGCCCTGCCCGGAAATCTCATATGATGCAATGCTGCGGGGGCTGATTGAATTTCGTCAGGAATATCAGGGCCGATACTGGCTGGAAGTGATGATTGTCGGCGGCGTGACCACCACGAAAAAAGAGGTGGAGAAATTATCCCAGGGCATTCATCTCATTTCTCCTGACCGGGTTCAGGTCAATACCGTCGTGCGGCCGCCCACCGAAAGTTACGCGCTGCCGGTTTCTCCGGATCGTTTGCATGAGATTGCCGCGCGGCTGTATGAACACGCCGAAGTCATTGCTGATTTCCAGCACGTGCCCTCGCATCATTTTGCCGTGACTCGTGACGAGGTGCTGAATTTGCTGCGGCGACGTCCCTGTACCGTCGAAGATATCGCCAACGGCCTGGGGCTGCATCGGAACGAAGTCGTTAAATATGTGGAACAACTGACATCGGAGGGAGAAATATGTCAGGGAATACAAAACCAGCAGATATTTTACTCGAAATCGCCGCACGATAAAACCAAAATGATATGAAAGGACAACCATTAATGAAAATAATCGGTATTAGTTGCAGCCCGCGGCAAGGTCAAACCACTTATCAGGCGTTGGATCAGTGTCTTCTGGCCGTGCGGGAGACCGACCAGACTATGGAGACACAGTTGATTGAACTGGCCGGACTGGATATCAGGCCCTGCAGCGCCTGTGACCAATGCAAAAAAGGGATGAAATGCAGTATTGATGATGATTTTCATACACTGATTCCGACGCTGGCGGATGACCAGGTGGCCGCCATGGTCATCGGCACGCCGGTTTACTTTGGTTCCGTAACGGCGCAATGCAAGGCGTTTCTCGACCGCTGTGTGCTATTGGCGCGCAACGGCCAGCGGTTCCGTAATCGTCTGCTGGGCGCTCTGGCCGTCGGCAAAGTGCGGCATGGCGGCCACGAACTGGCCATCCAAACCATCATGGCGGCGGGCTTGTGCCATGATATGATTTGCGTCAACGGCGGACATTATGCCTGCCATTTTGGCGCAGCGCTATGGAGCGGCCCGAACGCCGATATCAAAGAGGATAATCCCGGCATTCAGGACGCCCGTGAACTGGGCCGGCGTTTGGCGCAACTGGCCCGGCGTTTTCCGGCGTGAAACGGTTTGTTGTCTCGACCGCGATTAGCTTGCATTCATGGCGGAAATAGGATACAATGCCGTTTTTGGAGCGGCTATGAGTGAGCGGCGAATACGTGTCGGTATTGTTGGCGCGGGGACGAATACCCAATTGCGGCATATCCCCGGCTTGCAGGCGCTGGCGGGCGTGGAGATTGTCAGCGTGTGCAATCGCAGCCGGGCCTCTTCGCAAAAAGTCGCCCAGGCATTCGGCATTTCCAGAGTGTATGATGATTGGCGCGAGCTGGTCGCGGCGGACGATATCGACGCCGTGGTGATTGGCACCTGGCCGTATTTACATTGTCCGATTACGCTGGCGGCTCTGGCGGCGGACAAACACGTTCTTTGCGAAGCGCGTATGGCCATGAACGCCCGCGAGGCGCATGAGATGCTCGCCGCCGCCGAGGCCAAACCGCATGTGGTGGTCCAGATTGTGCCTTCGCCCCTGACGCTTCATCTGGATGGTATGATACAAAAAATGCTTGCGGATGGTTTCCTGGGACAAACGCTGGCTGTGGAATTACGGCAGGGGGGGTGTTTTCTGGATAAAGCTCGCCCTATGTCGTGGCGGGACGACAAGCAGCTCAGCGGCCTCAATGTCATGATGCTGGGTATTTGGTATGAAGCAATTTTACGCTGGATCGGTCCGGCCGCAAAGGTCAGTGCTTTGGGGCAAATATTCGTCAAAGAACGCCGCGATGCCGAGGGGCGGCTTCGGCAGATAAATATACCTGATCATCTCGATATTATTGCCGAGATGGAATGCGGCGTACAGATGCATATGCAGCTTTCTCAGGTAACGGGTTTATTGCAGGATGAAGGCGTGTATCTTTTTGGCAGTGAAGGAACCCTGCGAATTGCTCAAAACAAACTCTTTGCGGCCCAACGCTGCGACGGCGAATTCCACGAAGTAACCATTCCTCCGGCCCTGCAGCGCGTCTGGCGCGTGGAGGAGGAATTCGTTAACGCTATTCGCGGCCGCGAAAAGGTGCAATTGACTACGTTTGCCGACGGCGTAAGGTATATGGAATTCACTGAGGCCGTCGCCCGCAGCATGGAGCAAGGTAGTGTGGTCTCGCTGCCACTGTCACTCTGATCGCAGCGAAGGGTCTCTCTTCATCGAAAAAGAAAGCTGCTTCGCTTTGCTCAGCATGACATAGTATGCTCTTTGCGCTTACATGAAATGCCGCCGGACGTTGTCCGTATTCGGCCGTTCGATGACGCCGCGTTCAGTAATGATGGCGGCGATAAACTTGTGCGGCGTGACGTCAAAGGCGGGATTATAAACGTTCATTCCCGCCGGGGCGGTAGGCGTACCGGCAAAGCACGTTACTTCTTCCGGGGCGCGCTGCTCGATGGGAATTTGGCCGCCGTCGGGAATAGACAGGTCAAACGTGCTGCTCGGCGCGGCAATATAAAACGGTATATCGTGGGCTTTGGCCAGTACAGCCAGCGAATACGTGCCGATTTTGTTGGCGGCGTCGCCGTTGGCCGCGATGCGGTCCGCGCCGGTGATTATCAGGTTTACCTTGCCCAGGCTCATCACGTGTCCGGCCATATTGTCGCAGATGAGCGTGGCGGCGATGCCTTCACGCTGCAGTTCCCATGCAGTCAGGCGAGCGCCTTGCAGCAGGGGGCGCGTCTCATCGACAAAAACATGAAATTTGCGGCCCTGTTCATGGGCCGTGAACATAACCGCTAATGCCGTGCCGTAATCCGCCGTGGCCAGTCCACCGGCGTTGCAATGCGTCAGGACGCCGTCGCCGTCATTTATTAAATCCGCCCCGTTGCGGCCTATCGCCCGGCACATGGCGGCGTCTTCATCACGAACCGCCTGAGCTTCGGCGAGTAAACATTGTTTAAGTTCGCCCGCGCTGGCCGCCTTGGCTGCGACAGCCAGGTTTTTCATCCGCTCCAGCGCCCAGAAAAGATTTACCGCCGTCGGTCGGCTGCTTGCCAGGTATTGTGCCGTCTTGTTGACCTGGGTGATAACGGTTTCCGCGGGAGCATCATTCTTAAGATTTTGAATCCCCAGCACCACGCCATAAGCGGCGGCCACACCAATAGCCGGCGCGCCGCGTACCTGCAGGGTTTTTATGGCCCGCCATAGAGTCTCTACGTCGCGCACCTGCAGATGGACAAATTCACCGGGCAGTCGCGTCTGATCGATGAGTTGCACATATCCGCTGATATCACCGATCCAGGCAATCGTTGGAACAGGCATCCATTACTCCAATTCTTTCTGGAGACTCTGGTTTTTTTGGGCGACTTCGTCGGCCAGGGTTTGTTTGTAGGCCGCCAGTTTTTTCGTTAGTTGGCTATCCTTCACGGCCAGAATTTGCACCGCCAGCAAGGCCGCGTTTTTGGCCGCACCGATACCTACCGTAGCCACAGGCACACCCGGAGGCATTTGCACGGTGCTCAGCAGGGCATCCAATCCTCCCAGCGGCTCCGCGGCCATAGGTACGCCGATTACCGGCAGCGTCGTATGGGCGGCGACAACTCCGGCCAGATGCGCCGCCATACCCGCCGCCGCAATAATGACCTCTATGCCGTTATCTCTGGCCTGAGCGGCAAACGTGGCCGCAGCTTCGGGTGTGCGGTGGGCACTGCTGACCCGCACATCCGCGGCCAGGCCGAACTCGCCGAGGGTATCCACACATTTTTTCATTATGGGCCAGTCGCTGTCGCTACCCATGATTACGGCAATACGCTTGGGAGATGTCATCGGTCGCCTCCGAGTTCGTTGATTATTTTCCTAATTGGCTTTATAATCTGCTGTTATGGACGCCAATAACGACAGATTGGAGCAAATTCGGGCAAAAATCAAGCAATTTCCGGCTACTCCCGGCTTGTATTTTATGAAAGATGCCGAAGGGCGGGTGCTTTATATCGGCAAGGCCAAAAGCCTGCGTGACCGGGCGGGAAGTTATTTTCAACCTTCCGCGGACCTGATGCAGTCGCGCGGCCCGAAAATCGTGGAAATGATCGCCAATGTCGCCGAAGTCACCTTTCTCGAATGCGACACCGAGGTGGACGCCATTTTGCAGGAAGCCCGCCTCATCAAGGATATCCAGCCGCCATACAACACCCGCCAGACGGACGACAAGACCTTTCCCTACCTGGAGATAACTCTGAATGAGGATTTTCCTCGTGTTCGGCTTACCCGCAGTCCCGTAAAAGGGAGCAGGCTTTTTGGCCCCTTTACCAGCGGCCGCGATCTGCGCCGGGTCATTCAGGTCCTTCAGCGGATATATAAATTCTGCACCTGTACGCTGGATATCCGCGCCGATGATGATACCCGCCGCTTTAAACGTCCCTGTGTGCTGTACGATATCGGCCAGTGCAGCGGCCCCTGTGCCGACCGCATCAGTAAGGATGACTATCGTGAGGACATTCGCCGGCTGATTCGCTTTTTGGAATCCAAACGCACGGTGGCCCTGCGCGAGCTACATCAGGAAATGGCCGGAGCTGCCGCCGAACGCCGCTACGAACTTGCCGCCCGGCTGCGGGATGAGATTAGCGCTCTGGAGTCGCTTAACGATCGGGGGGACGTGGACGAGCATATCCAACCTGAAGTTTTCCAGGTGGACCCGCGCGACGGATTAGCCCGCTTAACGGAACTGCTGGAGGCTCCCCGGCCGATACGCATTATTGAAGGCATCGACATTGCCCATATCATGGGCTCCGAGGCGGTTGGGTCGCTGGTGTGTTTTATTGACGGCCGTCCCTTCAAAAAAGGGTATCGGCGATTTCGCATTCGTGAGGTCAGAGGTATAGATGATTACGCCATGATCGCCGAAGTTGTGCGGCGTCATTTCCGCCGGGCCGATCCGGCCGATGAACTTTATCCCGATGTAATGCTGATTGACGGCGGCCTGGGCCAGTTGCATGCGGCCATGGACGCCATGGAGGGGTATGGCTTTACGCCTCCGAAATTTGTTTCTTTAGCCAAGAAAGAAGAATTGCTCTTTACATCGGCCCGTTCGGAGCCGGTGCGCCTGAACCGCAATGATTCCGCTTTGCGGCTGCTGCAATATATCCGCGACGAAGCCCACCGTTTTGCCCAGCATTATTTTCACATCCTGCGCAGCCGGAGAGCCTTTGATGCCGATACCCATTAAAACCCTCCCCGCAATCACCTCGCCGTCAGGTGCTTTCCTCGATGAAATCCACCATATCCAGCGCCTGCTCCTCGGCGATATCGGCCAAATCCTTGACCTGCTGCACCATGTCGCCCAAAAGGGTCTCCTCACGATGCAGCATCAGCGCCAGCGCCTTATCCCAAAGCGCCCAGCAGCGGGTGTCGTTCAGGCCGGCTCGCACGGCCGGGCAATCGGCAAGGCACTCCTTTAAGTCTATTTTGTCTCGGTTGGACTCGGCCATTTGCCCACACTCCATATCCCGAAGCTCGCTCTACCTAACATATTCTTCTAGGTTTTTTGCTAAAGGCAAGCGATTAGCAAAAGGCTGATTTTATTAGCGACTTTGGAATGCGGCCGAGGCGTCCAGCGGGACGGCCTCAAGTTCACGCGTATATATCCCGTAAGTGAGGCTGAGGAAGTGAGAATCGTTAAAACGAACCGGATTCGATGGCGTACCGAGCAAGACCAACCGGCCGGTCTGATTGTCATAAGATGCGGATTCTCCGGTAAATACGTAGGGCAAGGGGGCCTGATTGATTTCGCAGTAGATATTTCCTTGAGCGCTGAGTTTATTCACTGGCAGCTTTAGTTTTTCCTGGCCGGGTGTCTGTGTATTTTGAACTTCGTCCACCATAGTGAATGTCATGGTTTGTGCCGTCAGGCTGATGTGTCCTTCGATATTTTTTATTTTTTCCGGTGTAATCGGCATCGTCATCTCATTGAGCGGAATATGATCGATAGTCACATCATCATGAAAAGTCGCTTCGCTGGCCTTCTGATGGAATTTCATGGCGGTTTTAAAGGCCAGCAAGGTATAGCCTGCCTGGTTTTGCGATAAATCATTACTAACCAGACCCACAATGTCCACTTCGGGGTTTTCTTTCAGATTTTTATCGGAAGCGGCTAATTGATAAACATCCATCCAGCCGGGGCCGGTTCCCTCCATGATTTCATCAGCATAATCCAGTTGTGCCAATTGCATCCGGGATTGCCGCACCAGGGTGTCGGAGCGGTCATATTCTTTCATTATTACGGCAACATCCGGCCCGAAGGCGGTCAGGTGGTCAAAGCGGTTTTTGATGTCTCCGGCCAAAAGGGGATTATCAGTGGTGTCCGAGGAGGGCGTTTCCTTCAGCCGAACGAGCAATTCGGGACACGACAGCGTGGTTTGGGTCCGTTGGGTTTCGTCGGAGGCATCCAGATGCGTGACCGTTACATTAAAGAGGCGGATATTATGGCTATCACCTTGATAAATGGCTTCTTTTTTCCAGGCAATGTCAAGTGTGGCCGGTTTTTCCAGTTTGCGGCCGGTAAAATCCATATCCGTCTGTACGGAAAGCTGCCCCGAACCGATGATGCTTATATTTTTGTTTGTGCCATCGGCCACAATTCGCGGTCCCCGCAAAAACCGAAAAGGAGTGTTCGGATCGGCGCCTTCAATAACCGACACTTCCGCCGGAGTTCCCGTTACGGTCCAGTTTTTGGCCTGAGGATTGCCAACCGCCTCGGTTCCGCGAATGCATATACCATCCTGTTTGAGCATAACGCTCATGGGTTTATTTTTACTGCTGACATGAACGTCATCAGGCTGATTCGCCATGGCCTTCATGGCCTTAAGGAAATCGTCAAAACCCGCCGCCGGGGCTTGCGCGGCGTCGTTTACCATCGGCGCATCCGGTTCAGCAAAAGTGATGTTCACCGTGTCATCCGTGTCCACCGTGGTATTGGGATCGTCGAAATAAACCCCGTTTTCCAAAATAATTTTCTGTAAGGACGGCAGGCTGCCGCCGGTGTCACTATCCGGCAGTGTGAAGGACGCCGCGAGTTTGCCGGCGTCTAGTTTAAACGGCATGTTATTTTCATTGCCGGATGATTTGAGGTCCGTTAGCACCAGCATTTTGATGCGCGGCATCTCTTTTTTATCGGTGTCATCCGGTTTCGCCGCGGAAGCGTCATCCGGGGACGGCGTTAAGGGCGGGTAAAAATATGCGGTTCCCCCGGAGGCCGTTAAGGTTCCATTGGGATCCGTAATGGTCAAGCCATTGGCGAAATCAAGCTGCCGGATAGCCGAAAAAGATGTCGTGGATGTCGTTTGGGGGTCAAATGTCAGATATACAGGTCCTGCATAATCAATATCCGTCGCCTTCGCCGCAGCGGCAGGTTGTGCCGTTTCCTGGTTTAATTCCTGCGAAGTGGAAATGATCCGGCCCGGTCCCGTAAGGACCGCCTGGCCGCTGCGGCGGTCCAGGGTTAATCGCTTTGTCTCGCGGAGCCAGGTGGCTTGATCGAACGCCAAAGACACAGGATGCGCCGTGGAGGCAATCATTTCCAGCGTTCGCTGCTGGTTTTCTTTTTCATCGGTAAGGGTAACCGTGGGGGCCGAGGCCATAAGCTGGTCATCCTGGAAAAGTTCCACCGGATTGCCGCTGGCCCGAAAAGATAGACGCGGCGATGTCCGGACGGAGGACAATTCCGAGGTGATTCTCAGCGACCCATCGGCGGTAATTTGAATCCATTGTAGTTGGGCTGGTGTTTCCGGGCTGGTAGTCTCGGCCGGTGTGGTGACGGTGTCAGCGCCACCGTCATCGCTTTTATCGGCATCGGGAAACTTCGAGTCTTCCAGTAAGGTGCTGTTCAGATCGATTTCAATGTCGTCTGCGATCAATCGCTCGCGGGGCGAAACAATACGAATATTCTGACTTAAGGCGAGTCGATAGTTGACCTGCTCATCTTTTTCGGGTTTTGTCGGTTCCGTCGCGGACGAGGATTCTGCGGATGATGGAGATTTATTTTTTCCGACGTCAGAACTCTCAGCCGTCTGCTCATCGAGCAGATGAGCCGCTATCAGCAGTTCATCGATACGCCGGATTTCCATTTCCTGAATGCGGCGGTTAACCTGATCGAAAATCAGCCGCTCCAGGTCGTTCCCGTGCAGAATAACTTCGCCGGAAGTAATTTCCAGTGGTCCGGTGCTGCTCAGACTGGAACGCTCCTGGTCAAAAGCCACGTTATCGAGGGCGATGGTCATCCTCGCCGGGGGTAATATGTCGGAGTTGCTCTCGCCGGGCAAGGGTGGTTCCGCGGCGCTGGGCGCAAGAGCGAACGCCAGAATTTGAACATGTCCTTTCAGGTCGCCGCGCTGGGGCATTTGCGTTTCCCCGGCGGATTCAGAAAGGGGGACGACGGCTTCATCGGCGGTAACCTGAAAAATCCAGCCGGAACGGTCATAAAATCTGGCCCAGGGCTGAACCAGTATAAATGCGCCGTTGTCGCTTTTACCGCGCCGCGCAAAGCCAAATCTCCAGGAGATAAAGTTATCTTTTGGATCCCGCGGACCGACGAATTCGGGATTTTTGGTTTCGTAAATTTCCAGTCCCTGTACGGAAATTCCTGAAATTCCAGGGTCCGTCGTTGAAGCCATATCCGGCGGCGGCGGTGCGGCCTGGCGGGGGCCGGCCGTTCCACGGGTCAGCCAATACACGCCCCCAAAAGCCGCCAGGGCAATCGCCAGTGCGCCGAAAAGTAACAGTAAACGTTTAACCATCTTATATCCGGTAGCGCTCCATCGCCTGGTCCCACAATCCCTTTTCGCGCAGCAGATGGATGATGAGTTCTCCCACGGCCCCATCGCCACCGGCGCGGCGGGTGATATAATGGGCGACGGATTTTATTTCATCCAGCGCGTTATCAACCACCGCCCGGAATCCCACGCGGTTCAGCACCGGCAGGTCCATGACATCATCGCCGATGTAAGCTATCGCGTCGGCGGCCGCGCGGGAGTCCCTGAGCAATTGTTCAAATACCTCGGATTTACGTTTGGCGTTTTGATATACAAAATCAATCTTCAGGTCCCGGGCGCGATGCTCTACCGCCGGGCATTGCCGCCCGGTGATAATGGCGGTTTTGAAGCCCAGTCGCGCCCAGATGCGAATCCACGCGCCATCATGCACATGAAAGCGTTTGGATTCGCTGCCGTCGGCGTGAATAATCAGGCCGCCATCGGTCAGCACGCCGTCCACATCCATCGCCAGGAGAGTAATTTTTTTGATATCGGGTTGCGTCATATGATAATTATTTCGTGTCGCGGGCCTTTTGCCCGCGGAATGAGTCCAGCGTTTTTTCAGCTTTGCAGCACGCGAATAGCGACAATGTCCTGTACGTCAATCAGGCCGACAGGTTTATGTTCTTTATCGACCACTGGCAATTCGTCTATCCGGTGGCGCGAAAAAATCGCCATCGCTTCGCTGGCCAGAGTGTCAGGCGTAACGAAACGAGGATGGGCGGTCATAACCTCTCTAACCGGTTTGCTGCTTAGTTCCGCCCCGAATCGTTCAAAGCCGCGGCGCAAATCACCGTCCGTCAGAATGCCGGTTAATCGTCTTTGGTTATCAATAAGCAAAATGCAGCCGTGCCGGGCCGCAGCGATCTTTTCCGCCTGGGCCAGCGCCTCGGCTACTGATAAATTATCTGCCGCTTCGGGCAGCGCCTTGCCGCGGCTGAACCAGGCCGCCTGCTCCACGGTGACCAGCCGACGTCCGAGTTCACCTCCAGGATGATAACGGGCGTAATCGGCCGACTGAAAATTCCGCAATTTCATCACCGTCATCGCCAGGGCGTCGCCCACCGCCAGCATACAGGTGGTGCTTGCCGTCGGGGCCAGACCCAGCGGGCATACTTCCTCCACGCGGCCCATGTTGATGACCACGTCGCTATGTTGGGCCAGCGGCGACTGGCCATCGCCGGTTATGGCGATCATCGGTACGCTGAGTTGTTTGAGCAGGGCGATAAGCCGGACGATTTCCTCGCTGGCTCCACTGTGGCTGAGTACGATGGCGATGTCATTTTCCCGCAACCGCCCCAAATCGCCATGTACCGCCTCGGCGGCATGGAGAAAATGGCTCGGTGTGCCGGTGCTGGCCAGCGTAGATGATATCTTTTGGGCGATAATCCCCGCCTTGCCGATGCCGCTCAATACCACCGACCCGCTGCAATGGTATATCATTTCCGCCGCCGCGGCGAAAGTATTATCCAGTCCCCGCGCCACTGCCTCAATGGCACGAGCCTCGCGCTGAAGCACCTCCCGCGCGGCGTTTATGTCAATCCCCTTAAGGATATTATTATGTTTATCGTTTGTTTTAGCATCCATGCAAGGCCATTATCCCGGTTAGGGGCGTTGACGTCAAGTTTTCCCCCAGAGTGCCAAACGTCCTTGCCATTGAATCTAACCACTGTATAATAAATCAGTTATGAAAGATATCGCCATAAATCTCGGCGCTCACATGTCCATCGCCGGCGGCTTGGAAAATGCCCTTATCGCCGCGCGGCGCCGTCGCTGCGGGTGCGTGCAGCTATTTGTCGCCAACCAGCGGCAGTGGCGCCATCCGCCTCTGACGGATGAGCAAATCGAGGTTTTTCGCCAGACCCGCGAGGCAGCCAGGCTTAATCCCGTCGTTGCTCATAGCAGCTACCTGATAAATCCGGCCGCACCCGATGATGACATTTACCGACGCGGCATCGCCGCTTTGGCGGATGAATACGACCGCTGCGGGCGGCTGGGGATTGATTATCTTGTCTTTCATCCCGGTTCGCATAAAGGCAGCGGCTTACAGAAGGGAATTTTGCGCGTGGTTGAGGCCATTAAAAAAGTATTGGACACTCATAACAATTCCTGCCAATTATTAGCGGAAACTACCGCCGGCCAGGGCGACAGCGTGGGATGCCGTTTTGAGCATTTGGCCGAAATTCTTAACGGTGTGCAATCGCCCCAACGTCTGGGAATATGCCTCGACACCTGCCATGTTTTCGCCGCCGGCTATGAATTACGAACAAAAGATGGATTCAAGCGAACTTTTACGGAATTTGGCCGCATCATCGGCCTGAACCATTTGAAAGTCATTCACGCCAACGACACTAAAACCGACTTCAACAGTGGTGTGGACCGCCATGAACACATCGGCAAAGGCAAACTCGGCCGGGAAGCCTTCCGCAATTTGCTGGCGGACCCTCGACTGCGTACACTCCCCTTCATCCTGGAAACCCCCAAAGGCCAATCCCCCGGCGGCCGCGATTACGACATGCTCAATTTCGCCATGCTCAGGCGTCTGGCACAGAAAAACCATTAAAAACGGTCGAAAAAGCCGCGGTTCCGGCCAGTTTTGCCCCGTATTTTTCGCCGTATTTAAGCAGCATATCCCAGGCGAGTTTGGCCATTTTTGCCGGCAGTATCAGTGTGGCCGAAGGCGGGGCGGTATCGTTGCAGGCGACCGCGACCTTCATGAAAAAGATGCTTTGCGTTACAACGTCGCCCGGCTCGAAAAGGCTCAGGTCGAGGGGCAATTTATCTTTAAGCAGTTTTATCGCATTCGGTCCGGCTAAAGTTACCATGGCCGTACTGAATGTTTCATCTTTTAAGCTGATTTCGTTCGATTCGACCTTTTTTTCCAGCGTTTGCTGTAAAAATGTGCTTAATTCCGGCGGGCCGATGAGCAAATATTGGCTATTTTGTCGCTGAATAGTGCAAAAACCGCCATTAACGGCAAAGGTTTTTTGCCGGTCCGGTCCAGGCAGGGCGATCGTTTGACCAAACAGAGCGGCTAACGATTCATTGGCGCCGCTGCCGCCCACGCGCAGACGAAAATAATGG
Source organism: uncultured Pirellulales bacterium (assembly GCA_964578395.1). GTDB lineage: Bacteria > Planctomycetota > Phycisphaerae > Sedimentisphaerales > SM23-30 > JAFGBA01. The sequence goes on along the minus strand of CAZOCV010000018.1, from coordinate 7,999 downwards.
CACTGGTCGAAAACCCCCATGCCTTCCCGTACCGCCTGCACTTCCGCCGCCACATCGCCGTAATGCTCCGGCACCAGCCAGCCGGCCTGCTCAACCATAACCGCCTGATGGGCAAGATGAACATCGTTAAAAGGACTGATATTTGCCATAAAATCCAAAAGAAACCGCGGATTTCGCGGATTTCGCAGATTAATTAAGGGATTTCTACAAAAATCCGCGTTAATCCGCGCAATCCGCGGTTAAAATATTAGTGATCTGCTACGTATTGCGCGACCAAATCGCCGACCTCGGTGGTGGAATAACCCATCTTGCCGGCCGCCAGGCTTTTGAGCTTGTTGGCGGTGACGAATTTAACGGCATCTTCCACGGCCTTGGCGGCTTTTTCTTCGCCGAGCGTTTGCAGCATCATGGCCATGGCGCAAATCGCGGCCAGAGGATTGATAACGTTCTGGCCGGTGTATTTCGGCGCCGAGCCGCCGATAGGCTCAAACATGCTCACACCTTCGGGGTTAATATTACCGCCGGCGGCAATGCCCATACCGCCCTGCGTCATGGCGGCCAAATCGGTGATGATGTCGCCGAACATGTTGCCCGTCACCAGCACGTCGAACCATTCGGGATTTTTGACCATCCACATGCAGCAGGCATCGACATGGTAATAATCCCTGCGTATTTCCGGGTAGTCTTTTTTGCCCATTTCGTGGAAAGCGCGTTCCCAAAGGTCGTAAATAAAGGTCAGCACGTTGGTTTTGCCTACGAGACCAAGGGTGTTTTCCTTGCCGACGCTGCGGGCCTTTTTGCCGTACTTGCGGGCGTATTCAAACGCGAATTTTAGGGCGCGGTCCACCTGAAAGCGGTTATAAATTCCCGACTGGACGGCGACTTCATGCGGCGTGCCTTTCATGGAGACTCCGCCCGCGCCGGTGTACTGATCGCCGGTATTTTCGCGGACGACCACGTAATCAATTTCGGCCGGACCTTTGTCCTTAATCGGCGTCCAGACGCCCGGATAAAGCCGCACCGGCCTGAGATTGATGTACTGGTCCAGGGCGAAGCGGGCCTTGAGCAGGATGCCTTTTTCCAGGATGCCCGGCGCGACGTCGGGGTGGCCGATCGCGCCCAGCAGGATGGCGTCGAATTTACGCAGGTCTTCGATGGCGCTGTCCGGCAGGATTTCACCGGTGCGTTTGTAACGCTCCCCGCCAAAATCAAACGCTGTGCCTTCGTATTTGAAGCCGAACTTCGCCGCCGCCGCGTTCATGACCTTGACCGCTTCGGCCGTAACTTCCGGCCCCGTCCCATCGCCGCCCATAATCGCTATTTTGTACACGTTTGGTTCCTTTCAAAACTTTTTGCCACGAATTTTCACGAATTAACACGAATTATGCCAGTAATTTTTTCATAATTTACTTTTCGATATATGGTTTAGCAGTCCGCCGGCATTGATAATGTCCATGGCGAAGTCCGGCAGGGGGGTAAAGTTCATAGTTTTGCCCTGGGTATTGTTGGTGAGTTTGCCGCCGGTGAAGTCGATGGTGATGTCATCGCCGTCGTTGATATGTTTACCCGCGTGGGGCAGTTCCACCACCGGGAAGCCGCAGTTGATGGCGTTGCGGTAGAAAATCCGGGCGAACGACCCGGCCACCACCGCCGCCACTTTCGCGCCGCGCAAGGCCCAGACGGCGTGCTCGCGGCTGGAGCCGCAGCCAAAATCCTCGCCTTCGATCACGACGATATCGCCGGGACTAACCTTTTTGACGAAATCGACATCGAGGTCTTCCAGGCAATGTTTGGCCAGTTCCTTTTCATCGTCCATATTTAAAAACCGGGCGGGAATAATCTCATCCGTATTAATATGATCGCGTTTATAAACGTGGGCTTTAGACATCCTTATTTCCTTTCGAATAAGAATTTTTGCCACGAATTAACACGAATTTTCACGAATTATTTATTTGTTATTTAAATTTATTCGTGTTTATTCGTGTTAATTCGTGGCTAAAAATATTTGTTTAAAGGTATTTTCTGCAATCTGCCAGTTTTCCTTCGATGGCGCTGGCGGCGGCGGTGGCGGGGCTGGCCAGATATACTTCGCTCTGCGGATGGCCCATCCGGCCGACGAAGTTGCGATTGGTCGTGCTGATGCACTTTTCGTTTTCGGCCAAAATGCCCATGAATCCGCCTAAACACGCGCCGCAGGTCGGAGCGGAGATGACGCAGCCGGCGTCATAGAAAATATCAAAGAGGCCTTCGTTCATGGCCTGTTTCCAGATAACCGGTGTAGCGGGCACGATGATCGTGCGAATAGCCACTTTCCGATTTTTCAGGATAGAGGCGACGAGCCGAAAATCTTCCATCCGGCCGTTGGTGCAGCTGCCGATATAGGCCTGATCCATCGACAGGCCGGCGGCTTCACCGATGCGTTTGCCGTTGCCGGGCAGATGCGGAAAGGCCACCATCGGTTCGAGTTTGTCGCAGGCGATTTCGCAGGTGCTTTCGTAAGCGGCATCCGCGTCGGATGTATATACGGGGTAATTTTTGCTTCCTTTGAGGCGTTCATCCACATAAGCACGGGTAATATCATCAATCGCCATGATGCCGTTCTTGCCGCCGGCTTCGATGGCCATATTGGTGATGGTCATGCGGGCCTCAGCACTCATGGCTTTCAGCGCCGGGCCGACGAATTCCATCGCCTTATAACGGGCGCCGTCCGTGCCGATGAGACGAATAACTTCCAGTATGACGTCCTTGCTGTAAACGCCGTGGGGCAGCTTGCCATTAAGAACGAATTTCATGGACGCGGGCACGCGGAACCAAAGTTCGCCTGTCGCCAGACCGGCCGCCAGGTCGGTGGAGCCGACGCCCGTACTGAATGCGCCCAGCGCGCCGTAGGTGCAGGTATGGCTGTCGCCGCCGATAATCATATCGCCCGGCCGGATGTGGCCCTGTTCCGGCAGCAGGGCATGGCATACGCCCGCTTTGCCGATGGGGTAATAGTATTTGATGTTATGCTTTTTGCACCAGGTATCGAGGCGTTTGTGCAGTTGGGCGCTTTTAATATCCTTGGCCGGCTGAAAATGGTCGGGCGTAACCACGACTTTTTCCGTATCGAACACTCGGTCGAGGCCTTTTTCCGCCAACATGCTGATGGCCGGCGGGGTGGTGACATCATGACACATAATCAGGTCAAGTTTGGCGTTAACCAATTCGCCCGGCTTAACCTGTGACTTGCCGCAATGGGCGGCGAAGATTTTTTCGGTTATTGTCATTGGCATCATATATATCCTTTTTTCAAGCCACAGATTTCACTGATAAACACAGATTGATTTCATATTTAATCAGTGATCATCTGCGCAATCAGTGGCTAATATTATTTTTGATTTTTCATATTTTTTTGCCTGGCGGCGGCGTGATTCAAGGCGTTGATATACGCTTTGGCCGACGCTTCGATAATGTCCGTACTGATGCCGCGGCCGGCATAGACCCGCTCATTGTCACGAATGCGGACCATCGCTTCGCCCAGAGCGTCAGTGCTGCCGGTGACGGCACGAATACTATAATTTTCCAGGGTGACGTTCATGCCGGTGGCTTTGCTGATGGCGTTATACACGGCGTCAACCGGCCCGTCGCCCAGGGCCGTTTCCAGGAGTTCTTCCTTGCCGTCGCGGATGATGCGCACCGTTGCTGAAGGTATGCCGGTGCCGGAGGTGCATTGCATATAATCCAGCTTGAAGCACTCGCTTGTTCTCGGCATGGCATCGTCCAGAATAGCGATAATATCCTCGTCGAAAATTTCTTTTTTCTTGTCGGCCAGCTCAATGAATTTGGCGTACATGTCGGTGAGCTGCTCTTCGCTCAGTTCGAACCCCAGTTCCTGGCAGCGCACCTTGAAGCCATGTCGACCGCTGTGACGGCCCAGCACGAGCTTGCTGCGGGAGACGCCGACATCTTCAGGTTTCATGATTTCATAGGTGGTGCGTTCCTTCAAAACGCCGTCCTGATGCACGCCCGATTCGTGAGCAAAGGCGTTGGCGCCGACGATGGCTTTATTCACCTGAACTTCCAGGCCCATCAACCGACTGACCAGTTGGCTGGTGCGATAAATTTCCTGGGTATTGATGCGGGTGTCGCATTGGAACTGGTCCCGGCGGGTGCGAATCGTCATCACGCACTCTTCCAGCGAGGCGTTTCCGGCCCTTTCGCCCAGGCCGTTCATGGTGCATTCGATTTGCCGGGCGCCGTTGAGTACGCCGGCCAGCGAGTTGGCCACCGCCAGACCCAGGTCGTTATGGCAGTGGGTGCTGATCGTGACTTTGTTAATGTTGGGGACGTTGGCCACCAGGTACGCAATCAGGTCGCCATATTCCTGCGGTATGCCGTAGCCAACGGTATCGGGGATATTGATAGTTGTCGCCCCGGCCTCAATAACGGCCTGAATAATTTCCACCAAAAATTTGCGGTCGCTGCGGGTGGCGTCCTGCCCGCTGAATTCCACGTCAGGAGTTAAACTGGCGGCATGTTTGACCGCCTCAACCGCCTTGACCAGCACTACATCCGGCGTCATCTTCAGCATGTGCTGCATATGTACGGGGCTTGTGCTGGTAAAGGTATGTATTCGCCACCGCTCGGCGTCCTTGAGGGCCTCTGCGGCCGAGTCAATGTCTTTCTTGATGGTGCGTGCCAGGCCGGCAATGACCGGGCCATGCACTTCGCGGGCGATACGCTGTACGGCCTCAAACTGCACCGGCGAGCTGATGGGGAAACCCGCCTCAATGACATCCACGCCCAGCCGGGCGAGTTGATGGGCGATTTCCACTTTCTCCGGCACATTCAGGCTCGCCCCGGGGCTTTGCTCGGCGTCACGCAGGGTGGAATCAAAAATAATCACATAATCATCTTTTTCATTCTTCATGGTTTATATTCTCCTGTATGCCATACGGCATAACCTAACTTATTGTAAAATATAGCCTAAGGTCAGGCAAAACCGCTCATTATAGCGACTTTGCTATGCAAAAACAGGGAGAAAATCGGATGGGCGCTGCGGCCCTGTGGCGGTGCAAAGTGTTTAGCCCCGAAGGGCTAGCACCGCCGAGGTAAGTAGCAACAAAGAAATTAGCCCCATGCCATCCGTCCCCGGCAGGCTGATATTGCCCGTCGTGGAAGCGGCCGCATTTTTCCAGTCATTTGTTGCCATACTTACTGTAAGTATCGGCGGAAAGGCCGTTCATAACAAGAAAAAAAATAAAAAATCAACCTATATTTTTATAGGTGTTTGTCGCAAAATGGGTTATGCTTGGCTTATGCCTGAACGATTTACATCCCGAATACTGCGTTTATTAGCCCGGTCTGACTATGTTCCTCTCAAGGAACGGCAATTAGCCAAGGTCCTTAACCTCCCCGATGAAGATTATGCCGCTTTTCGTGAATCCCTGCGGCGGCTGCGGGAGGAAGGGCAAGTCGTCTATACCGGCAAAAGCACCATCGCCCTGCCGAATATGGCCAACCGCATCGTCGGCGTTTATGAACAAACGAGCAAGGGGTTCGGCTTCGTCCGGCCGGACGTTAAAACCGCCCAGGGCGACCTGTTTATCCCCGAAGGCCGTAACCTTGACGCCGTCAGCGGCGACAGGGTTGTTGCCCGCGTGCAGCAGCAGGGCAAACGCCCCGGCAAGATGAAACTCACCGGCTACATCGTCGAGGTGCTCGAACGCGCCCAGACGCAGCTGGTCGGCACGCTGGACAAAGAGGGCAATGTCTGGATTGTCAAGCCTGACGGCCAGGCGATGACCGAGCGCATCACCGTCGATGACCCTGGAGCCAAGAACTGCCGGCCGGGCGATAAGGTGCTCGTGGAAATCCTCAGCTTTCCCAGCCGCGACTACTTTGCCCACGGCGTCATCCTGGAACGGCTCGGCAAGAGCGGCGCCAGCAAGGCCGAGATGCTGGGCGTCATCCGCCGATTCAATCTGCTCGACAAGTTCAGCCGCAAGGCATTACAGGAAACCCGCGCCTCCATCGGCCGGTTCAACCCCGACGACCTCGACGGCCGCGAAGATATCCGCGACAAGGTGATTATCACCATCGACCCCGTCGATGCCCGCGACTTCGATGATGCCATCAGCATCGAGCAAACCGCCGACGGTCTGTGGGAACTGGGCGTGCATATCGCCGATGTGAGTTACTTCATCTCTGCCGGCGGCCAACTCGACCAGGAGGCCTATCAACGCGCCACCAGCGTTTACCTGCCTGGTCAGGTGCTGCCCATGCTGCCGGAACTTCTCAGTAACGGCGTGTGCTCACTGCAGCAGGACCAGGACCGCTTCGTCAAGAGTGCTTATATCCGTCTTAATGATGATGGCAAGGTGCAGGGCACGCGCTTCGCCAACAGCGTGATGCGTTCCACCCGCCGCCTGACCTATGAAGATGTGGATCGTGTGCTCTCCGGTGAGACGCTGGGCTGCGACCCGCGGGTGCTCGACCTGCTGGCTCGTATGAACACGCTGGCCCGCATTATCTACCGCCGCCGCCAACAGGCCGGGATGCTGGAGATGGAACTGCCCAAAGCCGAGCTTATCTACGACGCCAACGGCCAAGTCATCGACGCCCGCCCGGAAAGCACCACGTTCTCCCATAAGATGATCGAGATGTTCATGGTCGAGGCCAACGAGGCTGTCGCCCGCCTGCTTGACGGCCTCAACGTCCCGTTCCTGCGGCGGATACATCCCGAACCCGACGCCCTGGCCACCGGCCAGTCCGCCCGCATCGTGCACCTGTGCGGCTATCCTCTGCCCAAGAAGCCCGGCCGCAAGGACCTCCAGGCCCTGCTGGCCTCGGTGCGGGGCAAGCCCGAATCGTTCCTGGTGAACCTCGCCGTCCTCAAGAGCCTCCAACGGGCCGAATACAGCCCCACACCCATCGGCCATTACGCCCTGGCCAGCGAGCATTACGCCCACTTCACCAGTCCCATCCGCCGCTACCCTGACCTTACCGTCCACCGTCTGCTGGGTGCATATCTGGCCGGCCGCCTCACCCGCAAATCGGCCGGCGACTTTCCCGACTTCGATACGCTTATTGAGCAGGGCGGCCACTGCTCCCGCAGGGAGCGCAACGCCGAGGCCGCCGAGGATGACCTCCGCAAGGTCAAGATTTTGCAGATGCTCGCCGACCATATTGGCGAGGAAACCAACGCCGTCGTCACCGGCATCACCAACTTCGGCGTCTTCGTCCAGTGCGAACGCTTCCTCATCGACGGCCTCATCAAGGCTTCCGATATGTTACGTTATGGAGAGGGAGCCAAAGGCAAGAAACCCAAGGCTCAGCACGTGCGCACCCCAGGTCGCGGCGCCAGGGGCAGGTTTATGGATGTCTGCCCCGTCAAACTCGGCGCCGAACTCCGCGTCCGCATCGCCGCCGTCAATATCGCCGCCCGCCTGCTGGACCTGGTCCCGGTCTCATAGGTCCAATAGGTCCTATAGGTCTTATGATGTCTCGCCCCGTGGCCGCGACCCGCGGAGTTCAACTGTCTCCGGTTGAGATTAATTGTGGCTTGGCCGTCCCGGCCAAGATTTATTGTTTCGCCATGCGCGGCTTTACCGTAAGAATCTTGGGCGAGACGCTCAAGCCGCTTGGGTATTGAGTTCAAGCTTCAGCGCCTGTTGCCCAAACGTGACGCGGGCATCCCTGCCCGCGCTCTTCAGTATCGCCAACCGTGTTTGTGACGCGAAAAAGGCTCGCGGGCAGGATGCCCGCGTCACCGCGACGCTTTGGGCAACGCGCCCTGAAGGCCCAACTCCGTACAGGATGACTCCGAACATGTCTCGCCCATTACGCAGCGACCAACGGGAGCGGGTGAGCGACACAACGCCCGCGGCGATTCGGTCCAGCCCTTGGCTGGCGACCAGCGGGAGCGGGTGTGCGGCACAACGTGCCAAGCCGGGAAGCCCCTCTGGGGCTTATGGCGGGTCGAGGGGTTCGAGCGGGGCGTACTGGAGGATGAGGGTTT
>CAZOCV010000017.1:5708-24482 GCA_964578395.1 uncultured Pirellulales bacterium | reverse complement strand
GGTGTGGCCGCATTGCAGACCATCCAGTCGTTCGCTATTGCGGCAAAATCCTCCAAATCCACCTGTTGATCATCGGTGAAATCGCAGGTGACAACCGTCAGTGTTACGGCCGAACCTCCCGGCGTCATCTCGCCCGGCGCAGGATTTTGCCCCATGACGAAATCCAGCGCTGCCGTATCGCCATAAGGAGCATCAAAGGCCGCTGTCAAGCCCGCCTGCGCCAAAAGCTTTTCTGCATCCGCGCGAATCAATCCCATAACATCGGGTACTGACACCGGCGGGGGGGGCGATCCTGCTGAAAAGGTCAGGATGAGTAACGGCCGGTAAATTGCGGTTTCATCTTCGCTGCTGGCAAAGGCGACGTAGGTATTCGCTCCCGGCGCCATGGTGTAAAGCAGTCCTTGATTAGTTGCCGGAGTATCCAGCCAACTCTGCACTTTGGCTATATCCAAATCGAAATCATAGGGGGTTCCATCGGCGTATTGAACGGTCGTACTTCTGTAACCCATATCAAGATGGGCTAACAATTCGCCACGGTCACCTGCGCCCTTGGCTCCGGCGCTATCCCAGGATGCTGTACCATCGTATTTTGTCCAAGTAGCGGCGCTGGTCCAGTCCTGCGTGCATTCATACAAATCAATGATTGCCGTTGTGTAATCAGGTGAAACATGTCGATAAGTCAGTTGTACGGTAGCTCCTGTCAATTCCGCCGATTCCATGCCCAGTCCAATAAGAGCACTGTCAACATACGTTTGAAGGTTATCGAAACGAAGCAAAGAATTATTTACTTCATTATAGGGGTTAAAATAACGCCACACATATAAACGATCGGGAGGTATGCTGCCGAATGAAGGGTGATAGATTGTTACATCTGTTACACCTTCATAGATGCCTTGTGCAACATCATTTATCCACCAGCCGCCCTGCTGGAACGATATGGTTATATCTTCCCCCAAGGCGCATGTGCCGCCCATTTCCCCGCCGGCCGCTATGACCAGCACTGCCAGCAAAATCCCATACCTCTTGGCTCGCACTTTGTTCTTTTCCATCGTTAACTCCGCTCCTCTTAAGGTTTTCGTTTTCTCCCCGCGCCTACATCAGCCGGAGAAGTTATTCCTCTGATTATCGTGAAAAAATTTACGTTAACTCGCAGTCCTTTCCGTTCCGCGACCGACACTAATTTCCATCTTCCGGCCCGAGTGATACATAAATATCCACCGTGCCTCCGGCCGGCGTTTCGCTCTCAGCGCGGGGGGCCTGATTAAACACTTCGCCCGCTGTCGCCTGGCCGGCCTGATAAATCACGTTAGCGCTTAGCCCGACATTCGCCAGCGTCGCCTGGGCGGCGGTTTGCGTCTGGCCGATGACGGCGGGCGTAACCGTTGCCGCCGCATTCTGGGCGAAGAACGGGACAAACCACAGCAAATCATTCATATCCACACAACCGCCGGCATCCAGGTCCAGGTTGGTTCCGGGCGATGCCGTTCCAGCGCATGTCAGCCAGTCTCCGGCCAGCATGGCGAAATCCGGCAGGCTCACCATGTTGTCACCGTTAAAGTCGCACGTCACCACCGTCAGCGTCACCGCCGTCCCTTTGGTAACGATTTCGCCCGCCGCCGGATTCTGCCCTACCACGAAATCCAGTGAAGGCGTATCTCCATAGGGTGCATATAAGGTTGCGCCCAGCCCCGCCTGGGCCAGTTGCTTTTCCGCCGCCGCGCGGATTTCTCCGATGACATTGGGCGTTTGCACTTGTGTCCCGCCGGATGGCTGCGAATTCAGGATAAAACTCCACCCGCCAAAAATTCCCCACGGCTGTCCCGACGCTATCTCGGCAAAATTACACCACGCCGTAGCCGGGCTGTCCCAGGTGGTGTAGCAATAATATTGCTGCGGCGGGCCATCGTTATAGCCGATGACCGTCACAAAATGGTCCGTCGCGCCGTTGGCATTGGTATCGACCAGAAACACCATCGGCCGTCCCGCATCAATTTCCGTAGTGAACACCTGCCACGTTAATGTCGTGCCGATGTAATAATATTGCGTCGATGGATTGTAGTCCGGGTTAATAAAGTTGACGTAATCCACAAACGCCGGCCCGATATCGCTGAGCCAACTCCAGCCATATTTATTTTCCACTGTACTGCGGGATGTCAGCATGAAGTCCGCCAGGCTATTATCGTCATGCGGCGTTCGCCCCGCGGTAATAACGGCATCGGTCAGCAGGGCGCCGCTATCGTCGCGCGGCAAGCCGTAATCTTCCAGGTGCTGTTCCTGGCCCGCCGGCCAGGGTGAACCCACCGTGCCGCCGCTGGCGATGATCTGATTCACTTGCGTGGTTTGCGTCGCCGCATCGCCGGGTATCAAATCCATCCAGCCCAGTCGATCATAATAACCGATGACCATTCCCAGTGCTGTCGGCCCGCAGCCGTGCCGCCAGAGATAACGCGGCGTGATATCTTCCAGAGTAGTCATGACCGCTGCGGCCGCCGGCAATCCATCCAGTTCGCCCGCCGCCATCTGCATCAGCACCTCTGGCGGCGGCGTCGGACCGGTGGTGCTTTGGGCATCCATGTGTGCCTGTGCCGCTCCTGTTATTGCCAGTAATGCCATGACTAACCTTCGTTTATAAATTCGATTATGTCTTCGCCGTCCGGCGAAAAATTTTCGCTGCATCGCTCGGCTTCCTTGCCATCAGCCGGAGAAGTTACTAACCATCGCCACCATCGGCATGAACAACGCCACGACGATAAAGCCGCAAATCACGCCCAGCCCGATCACCATGATCGGCTCCATCAGGCTCACCAGCGAGCCGACCAGCGTATCGACTTCATCGTCATAATTATCCGCCACTTTCGTGAGCATCTTGTCCAGGTCGCCGGTTTCCTCGCCCACGTCGATCATGTTCGTTACCAGCGAATCGCACACCTTCGCCTTGCGCAGCGGTTCGGCGAACGTCTCGCCCTGGCGAATGCTGTCATGCACGCTGCCCAGTGCCCGGCGATACACTTCGTTGCCCGCCGTTTCCCGCGTGATATTGATCGCCTCCAGAATCGGCACGCCCGCCGAAATCAGCGTGCCCAGCGTGCGCGTAAATCGCGCCACCGCCGTTTTCCCCACAATCTGGCCGACCACCGGTATCTTCAAAAGTATGCTGTCCAGTACGAACCGTCCGCTCTGGCTCAGTCGTATAAGTCGCACCAGCAAGATAAACGCAATCGGCGATCCCATCAGCCACAGCCAGCCGAATTGGTATGTAACCCAGTGGGAAATATTCAGCAGCGTTTCCGTGACCTTCGGCAATTCAATGTCGAAATCCATGAAGATGTCCCGGAACTTCGGGATAACGATAATCATGATACCCATGACGATGCCGAACGCGATGGTCAGCACCGCGATAGGATAAATCATCGCGCTGATAATTTTGCTTTTGAGCCGCTGGGCCTTTTCCATGAAATCCGCCAAACGGTTCAGAATCAAATCCAGCACGCCGCCCGCCTCGCCCGCCGCCACCATGTTGGTATAAAGGTTGTTGAAGCATTTGGGGAATTTCGCCATCGCTTCCGACAGCGTCGCGCCCGATTCCACTTCGTCGGCCACCGAACCGCAGACTTTTTTGAGCGTGCCGGGCTTTTGCTGCTGTTCCAGAATTCGCAGCGACCGCAGAATCGGCAGCCCCGCATCCTGCAGCGTGCTGAGCTGGCGGGTAAATTGCGTAAGCTTTTTTACCTTTACCTTGCCGCCTGTGCCGCGGGGCCGCTTGGGTTTGGCCCCGATGCCTGCCGCGCCCGTCTTGGGTTGGCGCCGGCCGCTTTTTTCCCGAATCTTGGTCGGAAAATAACCCAGATTGCGAATCTTACTGATCGCCTCTTCCGTGCTCAGGGCGTCAATTTCATCTTTGACTTCCTGCCCCTGAGCGTTCATCGCTTCATATTGATACGTCGGCATAGCCTTATCCTCTACCTCACGGTACGAACCGCGCGTTCGTGACGATACTCGCAGCGCGGTCCCTTCGCCTTCGCTTATTCCTCAATAATCGTCTCTCGTACAATTTCCTCAATAGTAGTTTGACCGTCATAAATCGCCTGCACTCCCGCCACCCGCAATGTCCGCATGCCTTTGCGCAGGGCCATTTCCCGCAGCACGCCCGTGGACGCCCGCTTCATGATGGCTTCGCGGATATCATCGTCCAGAGCCATGATTTCAAAAATGCCCATTCGCCCGCGGTAGCCGGTATTGTTGCAGTAATCACATCCCGTTCCGTAATAAAATGTGCGTTCTCCCACATCCTCCGGTTTTAAATCCAGTTCCATGAGCTGTTCTTCGTTGGGATGAAATTCCTGTTTGCAGTTGGTGCAGATTTTTCGCACCAGGCGCTGGCCGACGATGCCTTCCATGGTCGCCGTCACCAGAAACGGCTCCACCCCCAGGTCCAGCAGACGGGCAATGGAGGAAGGGGCGTCATTGGTGTGCAGCGTCGTAAATACCAAATGGCCCGTCAGCGACGCTTGCGCCGCAATTTGCGCCGTTTCCAGATCGCGGATTTCGCCCACCAGCACGATGTCAGGGTCCTGACGCAGAATGCTGCGCAGGCAGCGGGCGAACGTCAGCCCGATCTCCGAACGAATCTGCACCTGGATAATCCCGTCGATATCGTATTCCACCGGGTCTTCCGTGGTGATAAGCTTGTTATCAATCGTATTGAGTTCCTGCAGCGCCGAATACAGCGTCGTGGTTTTGCCCGAACCTGTGGGGCCGGTGACGATGATAATGCCGTTGGGTTTGCGGATGAGGTTGCGGAAAACGGTTGCATCTTGATGGCCCATCCCCAGACGGTCAATGTCCAACTGGACATTGCTGCGGTCCAAAACACGCAGCACTACGCTTTCGCCAAACAATGTCGGCAGCACCGACACACGCAAATCCACCGGCCGGCCCTGCACCACCAGCGGAATACGCCCATCCTGCGGCAGCCGCCGCTCGGCGATGTCCAGGTTGGCCATAACCTTAATACGACTGCTGATGGCCACCGCGATATGGCGCGGCGGCGGAACCATTTCATAAAGCACCCCGTCGATACGATAGCGCATCTTGTATTCATCTTCGAACGGTTCGAAATGGATATCGCTGGCCTTGTCCCGTATCGCCTGCAGCAGCACCAGGTTCAGCAGTTTCTTGACCGGATTGGAGTCGGCCAGTTCCCGCAGTTCGCTCAGGTCGATGCTTTCCCCTCGCCCCTGAAATTCCGCCAGAAAATCGTCATCGGTCATTTCCCCGATGAGGTCGTTGATGCTTTCGGTTTTGGTGCTGTAGTATCGGTTCAGCGACTTTTCCAGCGCATCCTTTTCCGTAATCATGGGGGTAATATTGAATCCCAGCAGTGTGCGCAAATCATCGGTCGCCCGGAAATTACTGGGCGAATCCAACGCCACCGATAGCGTGTTGGTCGCTTTATTATAATCCACCGGCAATACCCGGTAAGTCATCGCCATTTGCGCATTAATCTGCGTGATGACCTCCTCCGGCACATCAATATCCTGCAAATTGACGTAGGTCATCCCCAGTTGAAACGCCAGGGCCAGATTCAAATCCTTCTCATTGACCAGGCCCATGTTCAGCAGCACCTGGCCGATGGGCATGGACCGCACCGACTCTTTCTGCATTTTCAGCGCCTGATGGACATTCTCGCGCGTGAGCTTGCCCATTTTTATCAGGACGCGCCCCAAAGGCCGTCCCTTTAGCTGTTCAACTGGGGGATATTCTGGCATATCTTTATCCTCACACGATTATACGTACAGTCTGGCCTGTCGCCCACTGCCGCTGCGAATTTTATGTCGGCCTTTGCGACGCTATGGTTTGTCACCGTTTTCGGGCGGGTCCGCCATGGCGGCGGTGTATTCTGGCGGATTGCCGGGCCTCCATACCCCATTTACCAGCAGGCGTCTGATGATTTTTCCGGCTAAACTGGATTATTGAACGCTTTTTTGTTTGAAAAACGGATCATCACTGTCCATTCGTGGGTCAGGCTGTCCCGTACTGGTCAACAGCTTGGCCCCGGCTTTCTCCAGTTTCGCCTGCATTTCGCCGGGATTACGGCACTTGTCCATCACTTCTTCTTCATTAATTGCTCCTTTGGAATACAACTCCCAAAGGTGGTCGTCCATTAACTGCATATTGTATTTTTTACCGGTTTGAATAGCCGAATTTATGCGGTACGTCTTGTTTTCGCGGATGAGGTTGGCGATGGCCGGCGTCACGACCATGAACTCATAACCGGCAACCCGGCCTTTGCCGCTCGCCCGCCGGCACAAACACTGACTCAATACCGCAATCAGGTTCGTTGATAACTGTACTCGCATCTGTTCCTGCTGGTTTACCGGGAACTGGTCGATAATACGGGTCACGGTTCCCTGCGCGCCGGTGGTATGTACGGTGCTGAACACCAAGTGACCGGTTTCCGCCGCTCGTACGGCCGCTTCCATGGTTTCCAGGTCGCGCAACTCACCTACCAGAATAACATCAGGGTCCTGACGCAGCACGCGCCGCAAGGCTTCGGCGAAACTCGGCACGTCAATGCCCACTTCGCGCTGATTGATAATGGATTTTTTATGCTGGTGATAATATTCGATGGGGTCTTCCACCGTTACGATATGGCGATCCAATTGCTCATTGATGAAGTTAATCATGCACGCCAGCGTAGTGGTTTTGCCCGATCCCGTTGGTCCCGTTACCAGAAATAACCCCTGAGGCCGGCGGCACAACGCTTCGCACATTTTCGGCAAACCAATCTGCTCGAACGTCATCAGATCCGTCGGAATTAAACGCAGCACCATGCTCAGCTTGCCGCGCTGTCGGAATACCGATACGCGAAACCGCCCATAATCTCCAAACGCAAAACCGAAGTCCGTACCGCCTTCTTCCTGTAATTCCTGCTGATTGCGGTCCGGAGTAATGCTTTTCATCAGGGCGGCCGTATCGTCCCCGTCCAGCACTTTGGTGTCCAGACTGCGCAATCCGCCGTGTAATCGTAATACCGGCGGCCGGCCCACCACAAGGTGAATATCCGATGCTCCCTGTTTTATGCAAGTTTCCAATACCCGATCAATATGGATGGTTGCCATATGTTATGAACGCCTTATAAATGCAAATTTCTGTTTTCTTGCAGCTTTTGAAACACTTTTTTTAGTTTTTTACCTGATTTCGGATGATAATAACAGTTTTCCTGTATTTTTTATTCTTCAGCGTCGAAATCCTGCATCGTCGTCGCCGCCTGTGCATGGCGAGCCACTTCCTCAATGGTCGTAATCCCTTGTAAAACCTTGAGTTTGCCGTCTTCCAACAGGGATCTCATCCCGGCGGCGATGGCCGCTTTACGGACTTCATTGGTCGGCGCTCGCTGGAAGGCCAATTCCCGCAATTCACTATTCATCAGCATCATTTCAAAGATACCTAAACGACCGTGGAATCCGCTGTTCTGGCAGCGCTTGCATCCCGCCCCGCGATAAATTTTCTTGCCCGCAATATCCTCCGGCTTGAAATTAAGCAGCCGAATATATTTCGGATCAATTTTATCGACTTCAGTTTTGCAATCTTTGCATATAACGCGCACCAGACGTTGGGCCATGATGGCTTGAATGGAGCTTGCGACCAAAAACGGCTTAACTCCCATATCAATTAAACGGGTAATCGCGCTGGGAGCGTCATTTGTGTGCAATGTACTAAAAACCAGGTGTCCTGTTAAAGCCGCCTGAATTGCGATGTCGGCCACTTCCTGATCACGAATTTCGCCGACCAGAATAATGTTCGGCGCCTGACGCAGCATCGACCTGAGAATTGCCGGGAAGGTCAGGCCGATATCAGCACGTACCTGGCACTGATTTATGCCGGTGAAATTGTATTCGACAGGGTCCTCGGCGGTAATAATCTTTTTATCGGGGCGGTTAAGGTCCTGTAAGGCAGAGTAAAGGGTAGTCGTTTTACCGGAACCGGTAGGTCCGGTAACCAGAAATATGCCATTGGGACGCTTGATGATTTTTTGAAATCGATCATAGTCGTCCTGATTGAAGCCCAGTGCCTGAATACCAACTCGGACGGATTCTGGGCGCAAAATACGAAGAACCATGCTTTCGCCGTGGTAACCCGGCAGGGCACTGACGCGGAAGTCGATGTCAACTCCGGAAACGTTTTTCTTGATGCGGCCGTCCTGGGGAAGGCGTTTTTCGGCGATATCCATGCCGGCCATAATCTTAAACCTAGTCATAACAACAGGTTGTAACTGTTTCGGCACGTTGTCACGCTGGATGCAAACGCCGTCGATACGGTAGCGCACGCGCACCCGGTCGGTCATGGGTTCTACGTGAATATCCGATGCCCGCAGCTTTACGGCTTCATCGATGATTTTGTTGATGAGCTTGATGACCGGGGCGGAATCGTCTTCAGGGCGGCTTTTAGCGATGGCCTCTACGTCGATGGACGCATCGATGGAGCTTTGCAGTTCGCCCACGGTTGCGTCCAGGGAAGCCCCGATTTTGTCCATAAAAGTGTCAATAAAGCGTTTGATTTTACTGCGGCTGGCTAAGGCGCATTCCAATTCCGTATTGAGCCGGAACCGCAGCAGGTCCATCGTATCCAGGTCGAGGGGGTCGTGGATGATGATTTTGAGCCGGCCGTTTTCCTTGCTCATGGGCAGCACGAGGTGACGGCGGATGAGTTCATCGGGCATAAGCTCCAGGGCGGTCGGCTCGATGACGTGGTGGTCCAGATCCACGTATTCCAGCCCAAATTGGGCCGCCATGGCCTTGGTAACTTGTTCTTCGTCCACCAGCCCTAATTCTGTAAGTGTCTGTCCCAACCGATGATGGGTGCTTTGGGAATGCTCTACGGCCTTATCGAGGTCTTTTTGACTGATAACCCCCCAGCTTACCAGGATATCGCCCAGTTTCTTTCGTTTACGCGCCATTACGGTCAGGCTGCTCCATGATTTTGCGGGTTTCCTGCCCTGGCTGGCCTTGTAAAAAAGCACAACTGCCTAATTTACAAGGTTTTACGGCAAAGTTCGCAGGCCGCGCCGCCCAAATCCCTTCTAGCCATTCACCATACCACCAAACAACATCCGGCGACGCCTATTATTATAACAACCTATTATAAACAATAA
Source organism: uncultured Pirellulales bacterium (assembly GCA_964578395.1). GTDB lineage: Bacteria > Planctomycetota > Phycisphaerae > Sedimentisphaerales > SM23-30 > JAFGBA01. The sequence continues at coordinate 15,328 of CAZOCV010000017.1, read as the reverse complement.
TCTTACCGCGTCAAGGTATTGTTGTAATACTAGTAACTATCTCCTATAATAATAAAATATGTTAATTGCTTAGACTTAAGGGATAATTATGGAAATCAATCAGTCTTCTAAATGGGTCACAATTTTACCAAAATCGTGGCGAAAAGTTATCCGTCGTTATTTACAGCGTCAATTTTTCTCTGAAACGGAAACGATTTCGGAAGCTTGGGATTCTTACGCATACCGGCATCAAAAAGCACACAAGGCGTTTGTACTAGGCGAGGAATGGAACGAAGCGAATGTCATTGGGATTCAGGCCCCCAATGAACATATTCCCCTTTTTTTATATGATACGCTATTCGCTCCTTTTTTTGGGCATTGTGGGACGCTTTTGGAAATTGGCAGTGGTGGAGGACGGTTTACCGATTTACTACTATTGTGTGCGGACAGGTTGATTGCAGCGGATACATCACCGACAATGTTGGCGTTGCTTCAAAGTCGAATGAGCCAAGAAAAGAAAATCAATTATCTTCAATTGGATGGTAAAGGTTTATCACAAATACCCTCTAATTCGATTGATGCGGTTTTTAGCTTCGATGTGTTTGTGCATTTACAGCACTGGGATATTTATAACTATATACAGGAGATAAATCGCGTTTTGAAATCCGGCGGGAAAGCTATTGTTCACCATTCAAACACATTTTCGGAACTTGGATGGCGTCGATTTCTTGAAGATTTACCTCGTTCTCTCAATTGTCATAAAAGCAGTGGCTCATTTATTTTAATGACACCGGATATTATGTTATGTTTTGCACAAAAAGCCGGTTTGAAAGTTGTAAAGCAAGTAACCGAAATTGTGAAACGTGATTGCATTACGATGTTGCAAAAACTCGAAAACAGTTTGGAATAAAACAGAATAAATATGGGAAATGTGCCTTATACCAAAGAATGGTACCAATATTGGACCAGTGATGTTCGACAGTCTGCTCGGCAGATTGTTCCACTTTTAATCGAATGGATTAAACCTAGGTCTGTTATTGATGTTGGTTGCGGCTCCGGCGAATGGCTGGCGGAATTTTATAATAACGGTGTTACGGATATTCTGGGCGTAGATGGTCCTTGGGTTGATTATTCTGTTTTATCTATTAAAAAAGAATTATTTCTTCAGCACGATCTTACTGTCCCGTTGACGCTTCATCGGTCATTTGATCTAGTCATTTCGTTAGAAGTGGCAGAGCATTTACCGGAACAGGCAAGTGAGATGTTTATCAACGGTTTAACGGCATTAGCGCCCGTAATTCTTTTTTCTGCGGCGATTCCTTATCAAGGTGGAGATAACCATCAAAATGAACAATGGGCTTCTTACTGGATAGCCGCTTTCGAGAAAAAGAAATACGTGGTAGTTGATTGTTTACGCCCACGAATATGGACGGATCAAAAGATAAGTTTTTTTTATCGGCAGAATATGATGTTTTTTGTTTACGAAGAAGCATTAACTAAACCCTCGATAAAAATAATGCTTTCGCAAAGTCAGTTTCATGTGCATGATCTGGTTTGCCCCACCTTATATCTTCAGAAAGTGAAAAATAAGTCTTCACAAAAAGGGCCTAAGAGTTTACAGTCTATTTTTCGAAGAGTAAAAGAAAAGGCGTTCGGTAAAAACCGAACGCCTAAATATATAAAAGTTTAAAAACCACACTTGTTAGTTGACAAGGAACGTATCATTTAAGCCGCTCACAATATTTGCTCTCGGGAAGGAAGTGCTGCCGGAACCCCATAAGCCCTGATAAAGGTCGAGATATAATTGATTGCCTGTTGGATTTGCGACAGACCATGTGGTATAGATGTTGTCATCCTGCATACCCACGATAGGTTTGTCGTATTTTTTGACATGAGTATCGGCGAAAAGGACGTTTTGAACTTCTGTGGCGTGATTGGGTGAATTTCCGTAACGTAGAGCATCCGCTTCATCCGTCCAAATGGCAACATCCGGATTATCCGTGTCACCATCCCATGCAGTTCCCAAAAGCGGTCTATCCGCTGCTTGGGGATCGGGCAAACCGCTAACAACATCGTCCTGCCGAACGGAACGGTTGCTCTTATCTGCCATGACTACCAAAGAAGAACTGGATGAAGCATCAAGAAGATGCTTGTATATATCATTGTAAGAATAGCAATTATTGTTAGATTTACGGAAATTGCGACAATCAGCCCAACTTTCGATATCTGTATTTATAAAGCTAGCATCTGATAAATCCATCTCTTCAGCATAATCAGCACTTGGGCAGAGAAACATGTTAGGTACTAAATCTGTATATTTTACCAGCAACCATAAAGCACCATTGATATCTGGCCAAGATTTCCACCAGTCTTTATCGCTATTGCAACTGTATTTCGGCCAAGCGCAAGCCCAATAATCCGTTAGTTGGGAATCCTGAGGTCCGCCATACGAATCACGCCAAGGTCCTTTGGTGTCACCAGCAGAACCATAATAGACAGAGGGATTAGAGTCTTTGTAATCATTCTGATACAAAGCCATAGCCTTACCAATGCCATTGAGCTGGGTAGCGCATTTGACCTGGTTGGCCAGTTCGCGGGCGCGGCCGAGAGCGGGCATCAAGATTGATACCAGCAGGGCGATAATCGCCACCACCACCAACAATTCGATAAGTGTGAATCCATAACGACGTTTCATGACCGTATCCTCCATAAATGGGGTATTTGCTGACGGTTAGGGCAAAAACTATCAAACATATAATAGCTAACTAAAGGTTTCCACCGTGGAAACCGAACAACCCGTCAGCGGGTGTCGTATTTTAGCAACACAATGTAAACTCACAACGCTTTTAGCTGGAACATCAGTGCTCAGGATACTGATGCCGTATCGAGGCAGGTTTATCAGGTATGAACAACAGAGGAATAATTAAAATAATAACAAAATAAATCTTAAATAAAATATACGGCCTACCTCATCATGGCCATTAGTATCATACCTCTATTTTGCAAAGGGTCAAGAAAAAATTATCGAAATTATTTTTCGTCAAAATCTTAAAAGGCAGACGGTAAATATACGTAAATATGGATTATATATGATGTTATGTCATTATTGATGTGTATTTTGCTTTTTGCGAAGTATTTTGCTCCATAACTGTCCGATAATATATTTTTCATAATTGTCCAAGCAAGAGTAACCCGCCAGCCAAAAGGCAATGCAATTGGCCATAGCTAAGGCGACAATGGCCCATAGGCTTGTTAGGGGAATAAATTGCGATTCCAGAACTAACATTCCAGCATAAAGTGCCGTCAATATACCCAAAGGTAGCCATACCTGCTTGAAATATGAATTTGTAAATGTTTTCCAGCAAAATCGGTAGTATAAAGCGTTGATTATAAGGCCAATTATTAGAGGTATAGCCGTTCCGATGGCGACGCCGTAAATTCCGTAAATGTTTACCAAATATAGACTTAAGAAAAGATTGAGCAGGGAGATAAAAACATAATTTATGGTAATGAATTTATATTTATTAACTCCCCATAAAACTGCGCCAAATATTTGAAGGGCGATATGAATCATAAAAGGGCCGACAAGGATAAGAAACACATGATATGACTGCAAGCTATAGTAATATTCTTCGCCCTGCCATAACGACAGGAATCTTTGGCCGAATACTATAAGAAATACTAGTGGCGCGAAAGCAATTAAACCGCCGAAGCGCGAGCCTCGCACTAAAAGCTCATTGATACGTTCTTGTTTGCTATTTTCTGGTAACACTGAGAAGCTGCTGGCGACGGGCATTAATGTTGTCATTATGCTGCGAGTGACCAGTGTGGTAAAGAAAATCAATTTGAACCCCAGGCTGTAAATTAGGATGGAGTTGGCATCTAATTTGGCTCCTATAACGATGTTGTCGCATTCCAAAAAAAAGATAGCTGCTATGACATTGATAAAGCTATAAAAACCGAATCTGAAAAGATTACGCATCCATGTGGCGTCCAGCGATCCGAAGGAAATACTACAGGGCAAGTTATATTTCATATGTCCTGCTAGAATAACATTGGTTACCAGACAGATAGAAATATACACGAGAGTAATGGCTAATAGGCTTTTGCCCGCTAAAACGACGGTTATAGAACCGATAGCGATAAGTATCTGGCTAAGAATATTGGCGGTATTGATGATTTCATAACGTTGCAGGCCCATAAGAATGGCTCGGACGCCAACAAAGGGCAGGTTGAGGATGAAATTAAGCATCATAATCGCCAAAACCATCAAAGCCATCGAAGGATTTGCCGATTGAGTTATGGCTTTTAAGTTTCCAGCCAATAGGTAGATTCCCGATCCCACCACAAGTGCCGCCAGGCCCAGCAGGCAATACATTGTTAAGCTGGTGCCAACGATACGTTCCAGGTTAGGGATGTCATTGCGAGCGCGATATTCTGCAACATATTTGACAACACCGGTATTGAGGCTGCTGTGAACGATGGACAGATAACCGGTAAGTCCATTTATCAGAAACCATATTCCCATGATTTCATTGCCAAGGCGTTTACGGAGAAAGGGGGTAAGGAGAAAGAAAATTAACAATTGTGCCAGCATAGCGGCCAAACTACTGGACATATTGAGAAGAACTTGTTTGTTTTCTGGTTTTATCACAGTGATGTTGTAATTTTATATATAGACGATTTCAATGTCATGAATATGCATAAAACCACATTACTATAGTATGCTGCAAAGATTGTCAATATAAGCTGTTATGATCGACTGCTAGCTTATTAACGTCTTTATAACTGAGTATGTTCAATTTTTCTGGTTTTAACAGGTGGGAGTTTTAGGTGAATTTGTCTGTAAAGGGGGACGATACATGGTAATGGCAGGCAATAGTTTTACTGGGTCTGTGTCAGGATGGAAAGGCAGGTTGAAAAAGGAGTCGCCATAACCTATTGATAATAATAGAGATATGCGCATATCCGTAAAGGCCTTGATGATGCTGGAATTACTTCAGCATGCGATTTGGATATGGTTATACGGACCTTGATGATAATTTGAGGCAAAATATAGCTTTACCCTAATGACCGATAACCTGAAAAATTGTCTGGTAAAAGAACAGCCGATATCGTCTGTTTCTAAATCACGGATACAGGCAGGAGGGAGAGTTTTACTATCCAGCCTAAAGCATATAATGCTTGTAGTAATCGGGGGTATCGTATTTTGCTTTTGTTTTTATATTCAAACAACGCATCAACGTGCAGAGGGGAAATCTGATACGCCGGTAAATGTATGTCCGCATAAGGAATTGGAACTTGGTGACGATTATGTTTATCGTCTTTCGGGCGGGACGACCCGGCCGGCCGCTCCAACGCCGCTGTATCTTTTGGATGACCAACTGACATTAGGGCGGGATCAAGGGCAATTGCCCATTTGTCAGACAGCGCCGCTGCGCTGGGAGCCGTAGTCAGGTGGGCGGCCAAAAGCTAAGAGACAAAACCGGCGTTTGGCCTCTTTTCCCTAAACATAGATTAGGACATTGATTATTGCTTGGGATATGAGTACAATCTCGCCACGATATGAAATATAACCGGCCGTTGCAGCGGGACTATTAACAGTGCAAGAACAAGCTATCAGACAGCAAATTGCCGAAGTGCTTACCCGAATTGCCCGGCTGCCATCGGCCGAGTTGGAGCCGCCGCAGTTTTTCGCGCAATATCTGCAACTGAGTATTGCCGCAACGGGTTCACAGGGGGGGGGCATCTGGATTGCCGGGACGCCCAATCAACCGCCGCAATTGTATTGCCATGTGGAATTGGAGCGCTGTCAAGTCAATGATCCTCAGCAGCAGAAATTGTTGGTGCAATCGGTTACGGCCGTACTCAATGATGGTAAACCAGTGGTTGTGCCGGCCGGAGGGCCGGTGGGCGAGGAGGGGGAAGGGTCAGTTAATATATGTCCTAACCCCTTGTATTTTCAGCCTTTACGTGCCGGCGGCAAGCCGGCGATGGTGTTGCAGCTTATTGGCCGTGAAGGGCTGAGTCAGCAGGATGGCCGGATTGTAGCCGGGATTTTGGAACAAATAGCTGAAAGCGGGCAGACCTATTTGGCTCATCGTCGTGCGGCGGTTTTGGATGACGACCGCAAGGCTCTGGCGCGGCTGCTGAAATTTACGGAAAATGTGCACGAATCGCTGGATCCCCAGCGGGTGTTGTATCAAATCGCTAATCACGGGCGGGATGCTCTGGCGTGCCAGCGGGTGGTGGTTTGGATTGATCCCAAGGTGCGACGCGGATTGCGTGCGGTCAGCGGAGTGGACAAGCCGGATCACCGGGCGATTCAGATGCAGGCCATAGAGAGGCTTTGCCGATACTGTCTGGAGCAGGCCAAACCGATTATAGCGTTTCGCGGCACGTTGAAGGAACTGAATGACGATGAACCGCTGACGCCATTGCTGAAGGATTATTTTAACGTCGGCAGCCTGGATCAGATTTTTCTCCAGCCGATCAAGCATGAGGAGCGTTTATTGGGGGTGTTGGCGGCGGAAGGATTCGAGGAACAGGCGGGAGCGAATCTGGCGGGTTTGATGACGTCGGTGGCCAAACACGCGGGCGTGGCGCTAACGAATGCTTTGGATGTTGCCGCTTTGCCGGTGGTGCGGCCGCTGGCGCGGCTGAAGAAAGCCAGGTCCGGAACGACGCGGCGGCATCGCTGGATCTATTGGGCGGCGGGAGTTGTTGCGGCTTTGGTTATAGGGGCGATGGTTCCCTGGACGATTCAGATTGATTGCGCCTGCGAGTTGAAGCCGGCGCTGCTGCGGGTAGTGGAGTCGCCGCTGGAAGGGTTGCGGATTGCGGAAGTGGTGCGCAAGACGGGGCGGGTGGAACAAGGGGAGATAATAGCTCGTTTGGATGATGATGAACTGCAGACGCAATTATTCAGTTTGCAGACGGAACTGGCCCAGGAAAAGGCCAAACTCAACCAGGAAACGCGCCAGGCCGCCAAGCGGGTGATTGAACTGCAAATCGATAAAATAAATAATGAAATCGCCCGCGTCCGGCGTCAGATTGAACAGTGCAAAATCACGGCGCCCATTGCCGGCACGATTTTGACGCCGGAACTGGAGCTTCGCCAGGGGCTGACGGTCAAAAAAGGCGACGCCATTGTCGAAGTTGCGGATTTGTCGCAGTGGCAACTGGTGCTGGATGTGCCCCAGGAGGACGTGGGCTGGGTGCAGCGAGGACTGGATGCGCCGGACGCCGATCCGCTGGAGGTGCGGTATTATCTGAGCAGTTACCCGGAGAAAAAGCTGCGCGAGCAGATTACCGATCCCGACGCTTTGGCCCATAAGGCGCGGCTTAAGGATAAAGGCAACGTGTTTGAAGTGCGGGTGGATGTGCGCAGTGAGGAATTGGAGCGCATCGGGCAGAGCCTTTTATCGGGCAGCACCGGCCAGGCGAAGATCGCCACGGTAAAGCGGCCGCTGGGGTATGTGTTGTTGCGGAAAGTGATTCGGTTTTTCCGGGTCGTGTGGTTTTAGTTCTATGACGGATGCATTCGATCAACAAATTATCGCGGCGGGGCAAGGCCAGGCGGATGACCACGCGTTGCCGCGGGCGCGCAAGGATATCGAAGTTACCGAACAGGTGTATGATGGGAAACCCTGCTATGTGCTCAAGGACCCGGTGACGCTGCGTTATTATCGCCTGCGGCCGCCGGAATATGTTATCTGGCAGTTGCTCGACGGTGAGCATACGCTTGATGATGTGCTGGGGATTCTGGCGGAGCGATTTCCCGGCGACAGTTACGATCAGCAAGCCGTAATGAGTTTTATGATTATGCTGCGCGGGGCGAATCTGCTGCATGTGCCCGGCGAGGCGCAAACGGACTATCTGCTGGAGCGTAAAAAGAAGCTGACGCGCGGATGGTTCGCCCGGTTGCGGCAGGAATTTTTGTTTTTCCGGATATCGCTGCTGGATCCTGATAAGCTGCTGAGCTGGCTGCATCGGCATTGGGGCGGGTTTATCTTCAGCCGTCTGGCGGGGGTGCTGGCGGTTATTTTGCTGGCGGGAGCGGTGTATCTGCTGCTGGATAATATTGACAAACTCAGTGAGCGTCAGCCGCTGCTGAGCTGGATGAACCTGTTATATTTGGGGCCGGCGCTGCTGCTGATTAAATTTATTCATGAGTTCGGCCACGGCCTCAGCAGCAAGCACTTCGGCAGCGAAGTGCACGAGATGGGCATATTATTTCTGGTGTTTATGCCGTGTTTTTACTGCGATGTGTCGGACGCCTGGATGGTTCCCAGCAAGGCGCGGCGAATGTGGATTACGGCGGCGGGCATTCTGGTCGAACTGATTATGGCGGCGCTGGCGACGTATGTGTGGGCGATTACCGAATCCAAGACCATTATCAACCAGTTTGCGCTGAACGTAATGATCGCCGGCAGTCTGAATACTATTTTATTTAATGGTAATCCGCTGCTGCGCTATGACGGTTATTATTTTCTGATGGATTTGATGGAGATTCCCAATCTGAAAAGCAAGTCGAGCCAGTATTTGTGGTATCTGATGCAGCGTTATGTACTGGGTATTGAGGAGGCGACGCCGCCGGCCGATGTCAAAGGTCGTGAACCGGGCGTTCTCATATACGCCGTCAGCAGCGCATTGTATCGCTGGTTTATCATGTTCGCCATCGTATCGATGGTGTGGCATTTTTTGGATCCATACGGCTGGGGCGTGGTGGGGGCGGTGATGGCGGTTGGATGTATTTATTCGTCACTGATAAAACCCGTGGGCAATTTTGCCCAGTTTGTATTTAAGCAGCATCATCGGCTGCACATTCGTTTAGCGACGGCGGCGGCCCTGGTGCTGTTAACGGGCGGATTGCTCTATGGAATATTGATTCTTGAGGTGGAGCAGAGCGTCGAGGCCCAGTGCATTCTGCGGCCAAGCCGGATGCACGTGCTCTACGTCGCCCAGCCTGGGTTTATCGATCCCGAACTGAATTCCCGCTGGGTGCGGGATGGCCAGCAGGTTGCGGAGGGTGAGGTGCTGCTGCTATTGAGCAATCCCGAACTGATTGCCCAGCGGGAGGAATTACGGCTGCAGCGGGATCAGGTTAATGAGCAATTGCGGCTGGCGCGGCAGACGCGGGCGGATGATGAGGCGTTTCTTTTGGCGGAGCGTCTTAAGGGATTGCAGGCGCGGTGCGAACAGGCGGAAAAAAGCACCGGAGAACTGACGATTCGCGCTCCCCGCAGCGGGGTGCTGCAGCGGCTGACAACCGAACCGCTGGAGCTGATGCAGGGACGGTTTCTACCGGTGGCGACGGCGCTGTTTGCGGTGTATGAGCCGGGGCAATTTGAGGCGGTGGCCGCCGTCAGTGAGCGTGATATCGGCGACATTGCTCCCGGGCAGGCCGTGCAGATTAAGCTTTGGCCGTATGATGAGGAAAAATATGAAACCCGTGTGGATGTGAAGCCGCCGGACCCGGTGCGGCGGATGAGCAGCCCGGCGTTTTCCACGGCATATGGCGGCGAGGTGCTGACCATGCCGGCGGAAAAAGCCGAAGATACGGTTATTCCCGCGTTAAATACCTACGAAATCAAATTATCCCTGCCGGTCGTCGATCCGCACCTGCGCGACGGAATGGT
>CAZOCV010000017.1:0-5608 GCA_964578395.1 uncultured Pirellulales bacterium | reverse complement strand
CATACGCCGGGAGAAATAGTGCTTGATCTCAATGGTGCGTATAAGGCGTTTGAAGCGAAAGTCGGCGTGCAGCGGCAAGCGAACCCGCGAGGCAGCGTGGTGTTTAAAGTGCTGGTTGATGGCAAGGAGTGTTTTAACAGCGGCATTATGCGTCAGACGGATGATGTGCGAACCGTGCATGTGCCGGTTACAAAGGCCGCCGAACTTCGTCTGGTGATAACTGACGCCGGAGATGGCACACCCTATGATATGGCGGACTGGCTCGATCCGGTGCTCATTCGTGATATCGATGTACCCCTGGAGTTCGGAAAGTCGACGGTTATGGATATCGCTCCTTTTGCGCGCGTGGTCACGGGCGATCCGGAGCGGTTAAACGGCTGTTCGGCCAATCGCGTCCAGGAATTTCACGCCGAGGATGTATTTCTTGAGCGTGATATATGTTCGGAGAAGGATGGGACGTATCACGTGGCGCCGGCCGCCGGCGGGAAGGCGTGCATCGGTTTAAGGTGGCTGGAAAACCGTACGCCAACCCGGCTGTCGATTACGTTTGCCGATATGTCGGCGATTCCTTCCGTTGATAAAACCCAATTACAGATTTGGCAAGGGGAGTCTCCGTGGCAGGGGGAGTGGAAGGTTTATAACGTCAAAATTGAACAGCAGGGAAACCAGTTCACCTGCGCCTGGAGAGGCATCGATTGCATAAAGCAAAGAATTAAAACGCGAAAAATACGCTGGGTATTTTCCGACCTTACGAGTTCTGTTGCGGTGAAATCCTTATCCGCGTTCTATCCGGTTCAATTTCAATCGCTGGATATCGTGATGCAGATGGAGCCGGATCATGCCGGCGGAAAAAGAAATATCGAACTGTACAATGCGGAATTGAACCCGGAGGCCGGGCAGCAAACCCGGGTATGGGATACGGCCCAACCCCTTCACTTAAAATTGCGTCTGGCCCGGCCGCAAATGGAAAATACGCCTACGAGCGGCCTGTTGCGCCTTCGTTGGGCAGAACATATATCCACGGTGTCGCTCGATGATGTGCTGGCCAACGGCATCGTTTATGTCCCCGCCGGCGGCCTGTATGTCGCCAGAGAATCCAATTATGTGACATTAGCCGATTACAAGCAAAGGATAGCGCAAAAACAGACGATTCTTGACCGCGTTAAAGAGATGCCTGACCAGACATTGGCGCAGGCTATGGAAAAAACGCATAATCCGATCCAGGATAACGGACCGATGCTGTTGTCCCTTGCCTGTGATAATTTCAAAATTGTTTCTGATCGCGACGCCAGCATCATTTTCTCCTGCGAGCGTCCCGGCGGCGGTCCGGCGGGGATGAAAACCGTGTGGGGGAAAAGTCAGAATCAGCAGGCGCGGCGTTTTCTGGAGGGAGGATGGGTGCCGATTCCCGTGGTGACGGTTTCTTCCGAGGGCGTCACCTATACCCAGCGTGCGTATGTGGCGCCTTTTGATTCCTCCGGCGACGAACGTCCCTGGCCGTATATTTGCGATCGCCCGATAGGCGTAGCGGAATACGCCATGGAAAATACCGGTGATGGGGAAGCGGAGGCGGTGTTGTCGCTGCAGTTTTATGATAATACCGAAGGCGCGGCGCCGATCCAATTGCAGGAAAACCCCAAGGGTGTAGCCGCCTGTCAAAACGGGCGCGTATTAGCCTGGATGGATATATCCAGAGCCATGGGGCTGCGGGCGGAAATTTCTTCCGGGAAGCTGACCCTGACAGGGAAAATAGCGGGCCGGAGCGCTGCTTATTGCAATGTGTTCATTCCCGCGTGGAAAGTGGAACCCGCGGAGGGAGCAGCGCTGGCCGTAAAAGATAATCTTCGTCAGGAGGTTAAAGCGCACTGGGATAAGGTGCTTGCCGGAGCGATGAAAATCGAAATACCGGATCCATTTTTGCAGAATGTGGTAAAGGCGTCTCAAGTGCACTGTTTGCTGGCCGCCCGCAACGAGGACAGCGGCCGTCATATTGCCGCATGGATTTCTTCCGACAGATACGGTCCCCTGGAGAGCGAAGCGCATTCGGTTATCCGGGGCATGGATTTCTTTGGCAATACGGAGTATGCCGAGCAATCTTATGATTATTTTATTCAGCGCTACAATGCCGCGGGATTTTTAACCACCGGCTATACGCTGCTGGGGACAGGATGGCATTTGTGGTCACTGGGAGAGCACTTTATGTTAACCCAGGATCTGCCCTGGCTCAAGCAGCGCGAAAATGAAATTGCCCGGGTCTGCGAATGGATCAGCCAACAACGGCAGAAAACCAGAGAGACGGATTGCACCGGCCGGAAGGTATTGGAATACGGTCTGATGCCTCCGGGGGTTCTTGCGGATTGGAATACCTTCGCGTATCACTTTTGTCTGAGTGCGTATTTCTATGCCGGATTGAAAGCTTCGGCCGATATGCTTGTCCAGTCGGGACATGAAGGGGCGGCCAGCCTGCAACAGGATGCCGCCGACTTCCGCGAGGATATTCTCCGATGCTATCACCGCATGCAGACTCTCACTCCCGCCGTAGGCCTTCAGAACGGCACGAGCGTGACCGGTTATCCTTCACAGGCGTATTTGTGCGGTCCGGTCAATAATTTCTTCCCCGGCGAAGACGGCAATCGCTCGTGGTGTTATGATGTGGAACTGGGCGCAAGCCAACTGGTGCCGACCGGAGTGCTGGATCCGATGGAGGTCGGGACCACGGACATGCTAAATCATATGGAGGATGTGCAGTTTCTAACTTCTGGATTGGGAGAATATCCTGCTGAAAAATCCAGGGCGGACTGGTTTAACCTGGGCGGTTTTGCGAAAGTGCAGCCTTATTACTGCCGCAATGCCGAAATTTACGCCCTGCGGGATGATATCAAACCCTTTATCCGCAGTTACTTTAACAGCCTGGCCTCCTTATTGAATACAGAAAATCTGTCGTTATGGGAACACTTCCACAATATCGCCGGCTGGAATAAGACGCATGAGACGGGCTATTTTCTATATCAGACGCGCACCATGCTGCTGACCGAACGAGGGGACGCTCTCTGGATTACGCCGCTGGTGACCACGGAATGGTTAAAAGATGGCATGTCAATCAAGGTTCAAGATGCGCCAACGCGATTCGGCAAGGTTTCATATCAGATTAATTCTCATGTCAAAGAAGGGTACATAGAAGCCGCCATTGATTCGCCCACACGGACGGTGCCCCAGCAACTAGTGCTCAGACTTCGGCATCCCGAGGGCAAGCCGCTCCAGCGGGTGTGGTTAAATGATGCGCCCCATACTCAGTTTGACAGCGTGAAGGAATGTATCTATGTGACGCCGGGTTCGGAGCAAATCCGAATTCGTGCCGAGTATTAAACGTAAACGGCGGAAAAATGGATGCAGCGACGCTTTCCGGCATCACGGCGGGGCTATCTATCGCTGGCTGATGCGAAGGCTGACGCTGGATTTCAGGCTTTGATTTTTAAGGTGCGTAATCGGCAATAGACCAAACCCAATCCCGTTAACAATAAGATAAAGGTTTGCGGTTCGGGAATGATGGGGGGCGGGTTGCCGTTGATAAAGCTTTCCCCGCCGCCGTCAGCGAATGCCTGGACGTGCATGCCCACGCGCATGTCGCCTTCGTTTAAGGCGGTAATGACATCGTTCCACGCGATGCCATTATTGAGATTGAATAGTATTCCCAATGATTCGTTGGGATTGACGCCGTTGGGCTGAGTCGGGCTTTCGGAATCGAAAGACAATCCCGGCGTGGTTTCAAAGGCAGGGTTCAGGCTTTGACCGCGGGGCAGATTTTTTGGAGAAGCGCCCTGGCCGAAATCCACTCCGGCGCTTTCAATGATAGAGTCTATGCTTGCCAGTAAAGTCAGGTTGTCTTCGAAGTAAATATCGGTTATCGAGGCCGGCAGGGGATTAAAGGCGGTATTAAAAAAGCTAAAAAGCACCTGGCTTGTGGCGGGGCTGCTTATTTCAAAAAATAATTGCTCCTCACCGGCGGCCGCATTGGCGGGATCGGACGACGCATCGGGTATTACCTTGAAATTATAGATGATTGCCGCCTGTGACCAACCGGCCGCAAGCAATAATATCCCCATAACTATAGAAAGATTCCGTATTCTCATCTCTTCTCTCCCGGCTCTATTGGAACAACTTTTACTCTGGGCAAAATATTGCCGCTTTATCATTTTATCACAGATTTTGGGGTTCGACAAAATTTCCGGGGGGAAAAATATTGCGATAACTCTTTTATTTTTCGGACGTTACCTATTTGTATCGACAGGGCGGGATAGATAAGGTATAATTAAGGTACCAATTGGCCTTAATGGGTCCGGGGGCGAATGGTATCGACCGGACGAGTTGAGGTTCAGGTGGCGTGCCCAGGATGTCGGTTGGCCTGGATAATCATCCGACAAAAAACTTTAAATGCCAACACACAGTTGCGCATGGCAGCCTAAATAGGCTCCCGTCGGGCCTGCGACGCCCACTAGCAGGTTCCGGCGAAGACAGTGGGCTGGTCCCTTCCGGCTGCTCGGCCCGGCGGGGATGAGAAAACAGTCGAACTGGCGCGCGACGGTATCGAGTCGTTGAGAGACCGTCGCGGCGAGACCTAAACCAGCGACTACGCACGTAGAGGCCTGTTCCAAAACGTTTCGGGACGCGGGTTCGATTCCCGCCGCCTCCAGTCTTCGTTCGCCGCAAGAAGAACGAAGACTGCCACGGCATAGCGGCGTTCAGCCGCGACGCCGGGCTTTTGATGTTTACGAAGCAGCGGCGAACTACGCCTTGGCAGGCCAGTGAAGTAAGCTTCGTTCGCCGCAAGAAGAACGAAGACTGCCACGGCATAGCGGCGTTCAGCCGCGACGCCGGGCTTTTGATGTTTACGAAGCAGCGGCGAACTACGCCTTGGCAGGCCAGTCAAGCAATCTTCGTTGACTGAAAACCTTCGGGTAAAATCGTGGACGGTAAATTCTGGTATGTCTATATGCTTCAAAGTATCAGCCAACCGGAGCGCTATTATGTGGGTAGAACTCAAGATATTCATGAGCGTGTAAAGAGGCATAATGCCGGTATGGTTCCTCATACGAGTAAATTTGCTCCCTGGCGGGTTGAAACAGCAATTGCTTTTCGGGACAGGGAAAAAGCATTAGTTTTTGAAAAATATCCTAAGAGTCATTCCGGCCGGGCGTTTGCCAAGAAGCATTTCTGACCGTTTTGCTCACGATGCGGGGCCTTTTGTGTATCTTTCTGCGGCAAAGATAATTACGGCGCCCGCCCGTTATCTCTGCCTGCAAACCATGTGAAGGAGAGTGTCCGAAAACCAACTCCTCCAAGCATGTGATGCATCAACAAAGAGAACCATGCGATATATAAACTTGCCTGAATCACCGAAAATAAAAAAGCCCCCTTCAAACAGTTTTGAAGGAGGCTTAAAATGAGCAAACGACAAATTACTTCGTTGTCGAAGATGTAATCTCGCACGGCACCAACTGCGGCTGTACAAAGTCGTCCTTCATTTCCTGCGGCAGGCGATAAACGTTGCCTTCGATGTCGCTGAAGTACAGGTTTGAACCGGAAGGCTGGCGCGAGTGGCCGTCCGCCC
>CAZOCV010000016.1:12623-25702 GCA_964578395.1 uncultured Pirellulales bacterium | reverse complement strand
ATAAAATACCACCTCATGCCTGACCGGCCGGGCACTATGGTTCGTTTGCGCCATAATGACATGTTCCTTTAATATCTATCTCGCTTTTGAAAAAACAGTAAAATTGAATGGAGTCATATCTCCTCATTGGCAATCTTGTTTTTCTGCGATTTCAAAATCTTAAACATTTCGCACTTCATTTTCCATATTGAATTCCACCCGACTTTGAAGCACTATTTCCTCAATTACTTTTTTACCTTTACCCATCTCCAGCACATGATCGAACCGGATCATTAATTCGGGTATATTTATAACTTCTTCAACGGACTCCATATAACGTTTAACAACGGCTTTCACCTTATAACGGTTTGTGGCCTGCTTTTTCACTTTTTTCAGCACTTGGGCGGCGGTTTCTTCCGTTTTTACGACGAAAGTAATCGGATACCTTTGTACTTTGTCGATATCCAGAAAATATTTTCCTGCATCAATAGTCTCCGTTACCTGAAAAAATCTTCCCAATGGCTTCATTACAAAATCTATTCCGCCGTCGTTCGCATTTGTGCGGCCTGTTTTGTACAATAAAAGATAATCCGCGTTGAGCTCGTCCGGAGACCAACCCCAATATATTTGCTGATCTGAATAGAACTGTTTGAGTACGGCGTAACTTACGATTTCGAACACGCGGGCGTCAACATTTGGATGAAATAAACTGCGAATAAATTCGATGGCTTTCTGAGGGGCCTGATTTTGTATTTTTATCATTCGCTGGCAATACGACATGAAGGCGTCAAATGCGTTCTTTTTTGCTTTAACGTAAGCATCAATGATGTCTTTGACCGCCGGAGCGATATTAAAGCTTTTTTTCTTAAACCGAATTATTAACAGGTTCTCGTTTATCCAATACCTGTTGTTCGCAACGTCGCGAATTATGGGCAAATAAGCGGATGTCGGAAAATACTTGCGGAATTCCTCGTTCAGGCGGTGATTAAGCGCATGATTCTGTAATTTGCCGCCAAACGGCAATTCACGTTGTCGTCGAAATAAAACCGTAAACTGAGCGCCCACATACCGATCATAACCTTTATTTTGATGAAATCCCTGCTTGAGGTAGTCTTCGACCAGAACATAAATCGCATAATTATTGGCGAAACCGGCGCGTGATTTCGAACCACGGTTGGCCGCTCTTGTTTTTATATTCAAATACTGAAGTAATTCGCTACGGTCAAGCAGTTCTTCGGCATAACGGCCAAAGTGGGACTTAAGTATTTCAAGTATCTTTTTGGTAAACTCGTGCGCCTCTGACGCCATCAAATAAGTCTCCCTTACCGTCCGATTTAAACCGTTTGCCATGGGCGTTCTTGCGAACGCATGGTTTCCTTGGCGGTCGCAACTCTTCACCATTATAACAAGGCATTTCTAAAACACGACGCAAACCAATTTTTATAAATTTTTCCTGAGATTCGATGCTTATCGAACGACGATTGAGTTTCTTCGCAACCGCTGCTGTTGTAAACGTTCCCGCAAAAGGATCCAAAACCATATCTTGTTGATTGCTGCTTGCCCGAATGATACGCTCCAGTAATAATTCCGGCTTTTGCGTTGGATGTTCTTCATACTCGTCCATGCGGTAGCGAACTCGCGGAAAATACCATACATTACCGGGCACTTTTTCTGTATTGTAGGGAGCAGGATCCGGCTTTCGGTAATCCATCAAATTCCTTTGCGCCCCGGTTTTGGCCTCTACCTTGATTTCATCGGTATTGAAGGTGTAGTTTTTTGTATCCTTGACGCAGTGCAGAATAGGTTCATATAGCGATCCGTAATATCTTCGCGCCTGTACGCCAGAACTGTCATAGTGCCAGATAATACGGCTGAGAACACTTAATTTTTTTCTTAAATACAGATCAAAGTACGGCATGGCCTGCGTACTGGTCATAACATACAGTGTTCCTGTTCGTTTTAGCACCCGTACACATTCATCAAGCCATTGATATGCCCAGGCGGCATAATCTTCATCAGATGACCATTTATCATGAAAATCTGAAAATTTCTTGCCAATATTGTAAGGAGGATCTACAAATATTAAATCTACTGAATCCGTAGCTATTTCGGTTCTTAGAATTTTGAGCGCATCGCTCCAATATATAATATGGCCGCCATTTTCAAATGTTGACGGTACAGCTTTCACCTTTTCACACAACAACATAATATACGCTCTTAATAATTTGACATAACTTAGATGAATCCGTCGGTCTAAATATCCTGCCATTAAAAATGCAGTATATCAACTAAGTTTCTGGAAAACAAGCAAACAAATTCGCAATCATCGACATTTATCCGTATCAATACTTGTCGGAACACCTGGCGGATGGATCAACTCATTCTGATTTTTGATTTCTGGGATTTTTTGGTTCCTTCTCCGCCATTTTACCGAGATATTGCGGCAATTCCACGCCGGCCATACTCGCCACATCCTGCAGCGGCGGGATGGATTTGATCATATTCGCCAGAAAATTGGCGGTGGAGGAGCCCCCCTGCTCTCCTCCACCGGTATCCCAAACCGTTACTTTGTCGATCTTGATATTCTTGATGGCCTCAACCTGCTTGGCGACGATGTCTTCGAGTTTTTCGATCATCAGCAGCGTCGCGGCCGCACGGGCGTCACCGCTACAGCTATTAACTAATGCCTGATAACCGGCCGCTTTGCTGTCAAGCACCTGACGAATGCCTTTGGCCTCGGCCTCATATTTCGCCAGTGTGGCGTCGGCCTGACCTTGCGCCTCTTCGCGCAACTTCGCGGCCCAGGCCTGAGCGCCAATTACCACTTTTTGCTTGTCGATTTCCTCACGCACCACTTCTTCGGCCCGCAAGCGTTCCTGTTCCGCCAAATAACGGGCCTTTTCAATCTGGGCCTGAGCTTGCCGCTGAGCAACTTCACCTTTCTGTTTTGCCTCGGCCTGCTTGATCGCCAGTTGGGCTTCCGCGTTAGCTATATCGGCTTTGGCAAGATTCTCACCCTGGATGGCTTCGGCTTCCTGTTGCTGCACATACACGCGGCGATCGGCTTCGGCCTGCTTTTCACCTTTAACAGCCTGAGCTTCCTGCTGTTCGACATAGACACGCCGGTCCGCTTCGGCCAGTTTTTTGCCCTTGTCGGCCAGGGCGATATTTTCGGCGATCTTGATTTCTTTTTCACGATTGGCGTCCGCTTCGCCGATGGCCGCGGCCGTTTCCTGCTGCTGCACATAAATGCGCCGGTCGGCCTCCGCGTGTTTCTTGCCCTTATCGGCTTCGGCGACATGCTCGGCGACCTTAATGGTTTTCTCCCGCGTCGCCTGAGCCTCGCCGATAGAGCCGAGTTTATCCTGTTCGGCGACATCGACCTTGGCCTGATTGATGGCCTCGGCGGCGGCCTTCTTGCCGATGCTCTCAATATAATCCGACTCATCCGTAATATCGGTGATGTTGACGTTAATGAGATACAAGCCGATTTTGTTCAGTTCCGGCTCGACATTGCGGCGAATCGATTCCAGAAAACTCTCGCGGTCCTGGTTAATCTGCTCAATCGTCAGCGACGCCACCGTCAAACGTAATTGACCAAAGATGATTTCCTTGGCCATTTCTTCGATCTCTCGCGGTGCTAATCGCAGCAGACGCTCCGCGGCATTAGTCATAATATTCTCATCGGTGCTGATGCCTACGGTAAACGTGCTGGGCACGTTGATGCGAATATTTTGCATCGACAACGCACCTTGCAGCGGAATACCGATGGTCATCGGCGTCAGGCTCAGGTAGGCGTAATCCTGAACGACGGGCCAGACAAACGTACCGCCGCCATGAATGCACTGGGCGGACTGCTCCGCCCCCACCCGGCCGTACTTGACCAATATCTGATCCGACGGACAACGCCGATACCGGGATACCAGCCAAAAGAAAATTAAAAGAAATATGATTACTGCCGCTGTAATTAATCCCAATATCCACGCGCTGCTGTTGGCCGCCAATACGAATGATGTCATCTTGCATCTCCCAAAAAGAGTTCATGAATTATCAAAACCCAACCTTATCCTTTAAAACAACTTTTGCTGCTATATTCTCTCTACTATCAATTCATCGTTGGCGCCGATGCGCACCACCCGTACGGGTTCACCGGTCTTGATTTCCACGGCGCCTTCACTGCGGGCGTCGAGGGTGCGCAGGCGTTTTTGAAAACGAATCTGCACCTGCCCGGTTCCCTCCGGCGGAATGGTCAGATAGACAACGCCTTCGTGGTTAATGGCGTTGGCCATGACAACGTTGCCGCGGGATTGCAATCCCATCGCCTTTTCAAAAAGCACCTTGAGCATCCAGAACATCATAAATCCGGCGAAGACGGCCCCGCCCAATGATTGCATCGGTCCCCACTCGAAGCCTCTGGAGCCGGTTAAACCGCCCATCCCGAACATCAGAAAAAACGCCGTTAAGCCCTGGAAGGACAATAACCGGAAACTCATTTCACCATCGTGATGGCCGTCACCGCTATCGTGCATATCATGTCCGCCGTCAATGCCATCGTGACCGAAATCCGGCGCATCGTCACCGCCGAAATCCACATCATGGATATCCACCCCATCAGCGCCGTCAGCGTGAAAATCACCGCCCGCGAGCATCATAATGACACGGAAAACAAGGCCGATCCCGCCTATGACGGCACAGATAAGAAATATTGTCTCCAGGGTTGTGTAAGTTTCCAAAAAAGCCATCATAAAGAGTCCTCCGAACGTGAACCTGCCGCATTTTATCCACAGCTTACGATAACGCAAGAGGTTAGATAAAATCGCTGTCCGGGCCGACCTGCCGGCGGCAAAACATCTGACTGGTATTTAGACGCACCCGGAAAAGCAATATTGCAAAAAAACGCCTAATACCGAGACAACCTTTAGCAAAATAATCATAACTATTTATATATTAAATATTTATAAAAATTATAACCTTTATCCAAATTTTTTGAGAAAAAGTTGAGACAACCCGCCTGGTGCGGCAACTAGTATTATGACAGGACAAGTTAATATTACTTAGCGCCTCAAGCCCACCAGCAGAAAAGCTTGCTGATGCCAAGAACAGACACATCGGCGGGCGTTTCACTGCGGGCTTTTTTTATGCGCGCAAATTACTGAAAATAAACGGGTTATATTCATTTCCCCCGTCATACCTGCACGATATCGTCGGCCGTATCTTCCCCCAGATGATAGGCATATAAGTCATGCAGCCCTTTTTGGCCGGTTTTTTGCACTTTATCCATCGACGAAAAAATCCCTGCCCGCATTAACTACCCATATTACTTATATTCCCATCCGCCGTGCCAATAATATACAAATCACCAGCGCCTGCGGCCGCGGCCAATATGCAGGGGAACTCAAGCGGGATTATCCGTAAAGAAATGTTTACTGAGCCATGCTCAGCATGGTTTCGGCAATTTTATTGAGGGGCACAACTTTTTCGGCCGCACCGGCCTCGATAGCTTCTTTGGGCATCCCGAAGACCACGCAACTGGCTTCATCCTGGGCCACAGTGCGCGCGCCCTGGTGGCGCATTTCCAGCATGGCTTTGGCGCCGTCGTTGCCCATGCCGGTCAGCATCGCGCCCACGGCGTTAGCACCGGCATATTGCGCGACGCTTTGGAAAAGCACCTCTACGCTGGGCTTCTGATGGCAAACGCGGGGACCATCGGTAATCGCCACGTAATAGCGCGCCCCGCTGCGCCGCAGAACCATGTGCTGGCCGCCGGGCGCAATCAGCACCCGGCCGGGTATCACGCCGTCGCCGTCGGCGGCCTCGCGCACCTCCATGGCGCAAAGGGTATTGAGCCGCTGGGCGAAACTGGCGGTGAACTTGACCGGCATGTGCTGAACGATAACCGTGCCGGGCACATTGGGCGGAAACGCGGTTAAAACCTGCGTCAGCGCCTCCACCCCTCCGGTGGAGGCGCCGATCGCAAATACTTTATTCGTGGTTTGCGTCATGCTCAGCCGCTGGACCGGCTCAGTGGCTTCCGTTGTCGAACGCTTTTTAATGCGATGGCGCGCCTGGTATGCGGCCTTGATTTTTTGAACCAGCTCTATGGCCATATCGCCCACCGTAAAGGAGCCGCCGGGCTTGCACATCACGTCCACAGCGCCGATTTGCAGCGCCTCCATCGCCACTTCGCCGCCCTGCGGGGTCAGGGAACTGACGATAATCACCGGCAAGGGATGAGATTCCATCAACTTGCGAAGAAAGGTAATGCCGTCCATTCGCGGCATTTCAACATCCAGGGTAAGAACATCCGGCTTGAGCGCCAGAATTTTATCGCGGGCGACATAGGGGTCGCAGGCCGTACCCACAACGTTTATCTGCGGATCGCGCGACAACTGGTCCGTAAGAATTTTACGAACCACGGCGGAATCGTCCACGATCAGAACATTAATTTGCTTTGTGCCAGTCATAACGGTTGCGGTCATGTTTCACTCGGGCCGGAAAAACGAGAGCCGCCGCCTATGCCGAACAAGGTTCCAGCACGGCCGTCAGGACATCCCGTATCATTTCCGGTGTAAAGGGTTTATGCACGTATTTACGCGCCCCCTTCGAGGTCAATTCCTCCAGCCGCACCTCGCTGGATTCCGTCGTAACCACCACCACGGGAATCTGCTGCAGTTGGGGATGCTGCTGAATCGCCGTGGCCATCTCCAGACCGCCCATCTCAGGCATGTTCAAATCCGTGAACACCACATCCACCGGCTGCTCTAACAGCTTCGCCAGTCCTTCCTTGCCGTTGCAGGCCTCATAGATGCCCGCCACGGGGATGTCGATCATCTGAATGGTGCGCTTTAAAATCGAACGCGTTACGGCGGAATCATCCACAATTAAAATTCGGTAACTCATAATCAAATTTCCATTTTCTGAAAACTTCGTTCTGGCCGATTTTATTTACCCTCCGGCCGCTGATGAACGGCCGGCTGAATATAACGGTACGGGTGTTCGATGCCCGTTAAGGATTCGGAATGCCCGATGAACAAATAGCCGCCGGGTTTTAACACATCATACATCCGGTTGACCAGCCGGCTCTGGGTGGTTTTATCAAAATAGATCATCACATTGCGGCAAAATATCACATCGAACGGCTCCTGGAACGACCAGGAATCCATTAAGTTGAGATATTGAAACTGGACGCGCTGCCTAATCACCGGCGCCGCCTGATAAACCTTCTGGCCTTCGATGACGTTAGGCACGAGATATTTCTGTTTCTGCAAGGGAGTCAGCGGCTCGACGCGCTCCTGATCGAAGCTGCCCGCCCGAGCACGCTCCAGCATGCGCCGCGAAACATCTGTCGCGAGCACCCTGTAATCCCAGTGCCCCCGGCCTTCGAGCTCTTCCTGTAAAACGATGGCGATAGTATAGGGCTCCTCGCCGGAAGAAGACGCCGCCGACCAGATACGCAGTTTGCCGCCCTGGGGGTATTTTTCCTTCAGCGGCGTTAAAATTTTCTGCCGCAGAAAATTAAAATGCGCCTCCTCGCGGAAAAAGCTGGTGAAATTCGTGCTGATCGCATCCACCATATCGCCGAATTCCTGCTGCGCCGCTTTTGTCCCGGAAAGCACAAAATCAATATAGGCACTGAACGTAGCTGTTTTGGCCATTTTTAACCGTTTGGCCAGACGCGCCCGCACCAGCGTTTTCTTGGCTTCGGTTAGGTTAATGCCGCAATGACGATACACCGCCTCGCTGACTCGGCGAAAATCGGCATCGCTAAGCTCCTGTTCAAACGTGTTGAGAAACATCATGTTGTTCCTGAGTAATTATTACTGCTCATACCGCTCGATACTTTGCACTCGCTACGCGGATTTGGCGGTCCGACCGAGCCTGCTTTGGCGCAGACCGGGAATATCCAGAATCAGCCGTACCCGACCATCGCCCATGATGGCTCCGCCCGAAACGCCCGGGATGGAGCCGAAATAACCGCCCAGACTCTTAATCACCACCTGCTGCTGGCCCAGCAGATGATCGACCAGCAGACAGTAACGTTCGTCGCCGTCGCCGACCACCATCACCAGGCTCTCCTCCGGTTTGGTAAAGGCGTCGGAAATGCCAAACAAATGATGCAGACGAACCAGCGGCAGCAATTGACCGCGAATCAGGATCATCTCGCCCTGGCCCTGAACCGTCGAAAGCTGCTGCGGCTGCGGCCGCAGGCTTTGCTCAATGGAAATAATCGGCACGATAAACTGCTCCCGGCCCACGCTGATGATTTGACCGTCAATCACCGCCAGCGTCAACGGCAGGCGAATGATAAAGGTTGAACCCTGCCCCGGCTGGCTTTCGATATCAATGCGGCCGCGCAGCATCTCGATATTTTTTCGCACCACGTCCATGCCGACGCCGCGGCCGGAAATATCCGTAACCTTCTTGGCCGTGGACAGGCCGGGATGAAAGATTAGACGGTAAGCTTCCTGATCAGATATTTCCTGACCCGGTCCCAGAATGCCCATGTCCTGGGCCTTTTTCACCAAACGGGCGCGATCCAGCCCCCTGCCATCATCACGAATAATGATAACCACATTGCCGCCCTGATGACACGCCCTCAATTCAACTTTCGCTATTTCCGGTTTGCCGCTTTTGGCACGCTCTTCCGGCGTCTCTATGCCGTGATCCACGGAATTGCGCACCATATGCACCAGCGGATCGCTGATGGCTTCCGCCACGTTGCGATCCACCTCGGTATCACCGCCGATGGTCACAAATTCGATGTTTTTTCCCGCCTTGCGGGACAAGTCGCGCACCAACCGCGCCATTTTCTGGAAAACGCCCTGCACCTGCACCATGCGCATCGACATAGATAATTCCTGCAGGTTTCGCGTAATTTTGTCCAGATGACGCACATTTCTGTCCAGCCGCGGCTGTTGATCCGACACCATTTCCTCCAAGTCCTGCTGCACCATGGATTGAGCGATGACCAGCTCTCCCACCATATTAATCAGGGCGTCCAGCCGCGTTGTGGTCACTTTGACCGTCGCGTCACCGACCACCTGACGGGCGCCGTTTTTACCGTCCGCAGGGGCATTCATGGTGGCAGCGCCGCCATCCGCGCCATCCGTAAGCGGCGCCGATGTGGTCGAAGGCGATGTTTTCGCCGCCGCCGCAACTGCACCGGCGGACGGTCCGCCTTCCATTTGTGCTTTCAACCGCGCAATCAGCGCATCAATTCCATCCGGAGGCATCCAAACCCGTTCAACCGTCCCCAGCGTGGCCGCCAGAGTATTGATCATGGTTTTCATCATATCCAGCGCGGCGAACACCACGTCCAGACAATCACCTTCCAGCGTCAGCTTCTCCTTGCGACCCATGTCCAGAAGGTTTTCCGCCGCGTGGGCCAGACTGCCAATCGGTTTAAGATTCAAAAATCCCGCCACGCCTTTTATCGTATGAAACGCCCGGAAAATAGCGTTAATCGTTTCTATATCATGAGGATTCTCCCCGATTTTCAGCAAACCGGCTTCGGCCGACTCCAGATGCTCGCGCGATTCCTGCACGAATTCACCGGCAAGAATGGCATCCCCTTCGGCAATCGTCAATGACGCCGGCCCCGCGCTCGAAACCGGTGCGGAAGCGGTATTGTTTTCCGCAGCGGCGGCGTCATCGGCCGCACGCTTCACGTCGTTCGCTGACGATGTGGACGCCGCGGCCGGCGAGGAGGAGCCGTTGAGTTTATCCAGCATTTGCTGGAGCTTGTCTTTGGCCGCGAATAATGTTTCTATCGGCGGCTTGACGCCGCTTTCCACCAGCGCTGATTCCGTCTCATGGCATAACGCGCTCATCGCGTCCAAACCCAGCAGGCTGCTTTCACCTTTAAGGTTGTGCAAAATTCCCTTGATGGCGTTGCGATTAGCGTCTGATGGATTTTCCTCCGTGGCCAGAACAGCGGCTTCCAGTTGGCCCAGAACATGCGGCAGATTGGCGAGAAATTCCCTGTATATGGCTTCATCGACATTCGCCGGCAACGTAATGCTTCCGCTTTCGGCAGCGCCGCCGGTTGAGAATGCGGAGGCCGCGGGTGCGTCCGCGGCAGATTCCGTCCCCGCCCCGGAGGCCGCCCTGCCGCCGGGTTTCTCAGAAAGGCCCAGCAAGGGAGGAAACTTCGCCTTCGTCCCTGTTTGCCCTTCCATACATTGTTGAATCATTTGCTGGAGCGTCTGGATGGTTTCACGCACCGCGGTAATGCCGGCCTGGGCGTCATCCAATTCATCGAGAATAATTTTCTCTACCAAATCCGCCGCCGCCGCGCTGGCCGCCTGCGTCTGACCGAAATCGCCCTTCCCTGCCGACACCTCCTCCTGTGCCAGACTCGCCAGAGTTTGCAGATGGGTATGTAACTGTGCCAAACCCTGAAGATCGGTGGCATCCACCGTCATCACCTTCAGCGCCGATGCCTCAATTGTGTTTAATAACTTTTCCATTTTTTTCTCATGCCGTTAATAGGTCATCAAATAGAGATAAAGCCTCTTCTCAGATATAATTTCGAATATCCCGCCCTGCAGCTTAACGGCTAAATGATGCTTCCCCGCTGATAACCTGACAACCCAAAAATTAACCTGCTAAAAACATTTTTATCGGACCCAAACCCACAAAAATAATTGACCGTCCGGCCAAATAATTGTTTTCGGACCATTATTTCCCCTCTTCATTAGCGGGCAATCACCGGCAGGAACGAATAACCCCAACCACAACGCCCTGAACCGCCAGACGATCCACGGTAATGGGCTTAAAATTCGGATTGGCTCCCACAAGCTGGTATTTTTTACCCCGGCGATGCAGTTTTTTCAGCGTCGCCTCACCATTATCCAATAACGCCACGACAATCTGACCATCGGAAATGGCATCCTGTTTTTGCACCAGAACATAATCGCCATCCTGAATATGCTCTTCGATCATGCTGTCGCCGCGCACCTGTAAAGCGTAGGTGTTTTGATCCGTTCCTGCGGCAAATAATTCATGCAGATCCAGCGTTTCCGTGGTCTCCACCGCTTCAAGCGGTTGGCCGGCCGCGATGACCCCCGCCAGAGCAAAACACATCGGATTGTCGGATACAACCGCGCCGACGTGGGAAACGGTTGTTTTCCGCCAGCGCCGCGCGCGAGGCGTAAGAATCAGCGAACGCGCCCTGTTCGCTTCACGCCGAAGCAAGCCTTTATCAATTAAGGCTTCAACGTGTTCAAAAACCGTGACTTTGCTGATACCCAGGGCTTCGGCCATTTCCTGCATGGTCGGCGAACAACCCTGTGTGCGGCGGCTATTCTCAATTAAATCCAGTATTTCTACCTGCCGAGGCGTCAAAATCTGCTCGGAAACAGGAACGGTTTTACGGCGATTCATTTTCATATCTTTTCTTCAGAAAAGCAGTTCCTGACGAAACGAATTCGTTTGCTGTCCGGCTTTCCCCGGATGACGACGGCGCGTACGCGGCATAGGGTTATCAGACCTTGTCGGCAAACAATCGGGATTAATGTCATCATCGAAAAGCCAACTTTGGGCCGACCGGCGATCCGGCGTTAATTGTCGGACATCGCTGAATAACGGGTCGTCCAACCGGCGGCAAGATATCGGCTCCTGAGCGGTTGCCGCTTCCCGTCGAATATATGCAGCAACCTGTGAAACTTGAGCGGCCGAACGCTGTTGTTCACCGGCTTTTTCGAATATTAAGCCTATTTTGCGCAATAACTTATCAACTTTTCGCGAAATACTGGAAAATCCACTTAATTCTTCGGGTTCGGTTAATTTGGATGTTGGCCAAATGCGAACATAATCCCCTCCGGGACCGAAACTGCATACCGGGGGCAGATGACCGGCTTGCTCCTGAGATCTTGCGAACATACGTAACTCCATGTCTCCGATATTATAACGGCGAAACCATGTTCGGAGCTATCTTCGTTTGGCTTTTGTTAGGAATTTTATCGTCGTTCGCAGGTTGGAAACATGATTTTTTTTCAGGATTTTGCCCGCCTTGATTTAATCGCCGCCAGGCCGGTTACTATCGGACCTGCCATTGCGCGACAATCCATTCTCCTCATCCAATTTCCCGAAAATCATACGGCCCGCAGAGGTTTGCAGCACGCTGGTAACTACAATATCAATGGTTCTGCCGATATAATTCCGGCCTTGTTCCACAACGATCATGGTGCCATCGTCCAGATAACCAACGCCCTGGCCCATCTGGTCGCCCGGTTTGACAATTTTAACCGTCATGGCCTCGCCGGGCAAAACCACCTGCTTAATCGCATTGGCCAAATCATTGATATTGATGACTTCCACGCCGCGCAGGCTGGCAACCTTGTTGAGATTGTAGTCATTGGTCAGAATTTTCCCCTGCAGCTTGATGGCGGCCGCCACGAGTTGTTGATCCACCGGTTCGCTTTGTTCGGCGGAGCTTAGCGTGATATCTTCAATTTTAATATCCCGTTTGGGATCGGTTTGCATTTTGTTAAGCATATCGAGCCCGCGCCGGCCGCGATTGCGGCGCAGGCGGTCGGCCGAATCCGCCACCTGCTGCAACTCCTTCAAGACAAAACGCGGCACAATCATCGGCGAATGAATAATTCCCGTGGCCGCGATGTCCGCGATACGGCCGTCGATAATCACCGATGTGTCCAGTATAAGAGGGCACAATCCTTTGGTTACTTTGCTGAATTCCACGTAAGGCACGATAAACCGGAAATCATCTTTGGTTTGCATCACAAAGATAATCGCCAGATAAGAACAGAATACGTTGATAATGAACTTGATGCCATCCTGCGCCAAACCCAAATCGGACTCCTCTGGAACTTTATACGTCAGGAAAGCGAAATCAAGAATAGTATTCAAACCCAATCCCACCAGTAACCCGACAATCAGTCCGAAAAATATCCCCGCCAGCGAGGCCAGACTTTTACGTTTGACCAACAGGTCAATACACAATCCCAGCACCACGACCGCCGTACATCCAAAAAACGCTACGATAAAACCACGCCCTTCGTTAAAACCCGTCATCAGAAATGTCACTACCAGTAAAACAAACACCGCGCGAATGACCCAGATAACCATATGATTCTCCT
>CAZOCV010000016.1:4179-12523 GCA_964578395.1 uncultured Pirellulales bacterium | reverse complement strand
CGGACCTCATGGGCCTGTTTTTCCGCCCGAAGCACCATATAGCACAGGCCGTCCTTGCCGTTTTGCTTGACGTCAAACATTTGTTTATCGGCCCTCTCCAGCACGTCCTGGGAGTTTTCCGGCCGACTGCCTGCTTCACAAAACAGCAGCCCTATACTGCAGGAGAAACGGGGACCTTGTGCGTCCGGCCCCACCATCTGCGGCAATTTGATGTCGCGCACACGACGCGACAAGTTCGTAGCCAGATGTACGGCCTGTTTTTGCTGTAAACTCATCAAGGCCACCACAAATTCATCGCCGCCATAGCGGCACACGCACCCGGCGTCGGCAAAAGAGTCGCACAGCATGCGCGCCAGTTGCTGCAGTAACGCATCGCCGCCGTTATGGCCAAAAGCGCTGTTAATCTGCTTTAAATTGTCCACATCGATAAATATCAGCGCCAGTGTTCCCTGTCCCGCGCATACTTTTTGACAGGCGCGTTCCAGAAAACGATTTAACGGCTCCCGCTGGGCCAGCCCCGTCAGATCATCTGTCTGCGCCCGTTGACGCAACGTCTCCATCTGACCGGTCAGTTCCTGATGGCTGGTCCGCAAACGTTCCACTTCCTTTTGCAGGTCGAATATGTCCCGCGGCAAAGTTTCCGCGATTTGACTGAGGCATTTCTTCGACTGTATCAGCAAATCCGTGATATTTAACTGCTCCGGCAGAATATCCGCGAAAAGCTGCGCGACCTGGGAAAATTCCTGTTTGGCCGCACTGAGCAGTTTGTCCAGATCACGATCTTCAATCCCGAACGCCGTACGACAGTAATCGCCCAGCATCATGTCTTCCACGCTGAGTCGCTGCGGATTGCCCAGCGGAATGGTGCCTACCGCGTAAGAAATCTGGCACAACTGAATCATGTCGTCCATGCTCGGCTGCGCCTGGCTGCGGCGATGATGACCGGCGATAGGGTCGGCCAGAATCGCGGGCAAATCCCAGTGACGGCAAATCGCCTCCGCGGCGGTGATATGGTCGTATTTGAACAGTTCCTTCTCCATCTTATAAAGCGATGCCGGAGAATTGTAGTTTTCCGACCACATTTTCCCGTAAGCTTCTCCCAGCGCTTCCGCCAGGAAGGGAATGCCGCAATCCTGGAGCAGCCCGATCAAAAACGCCTCTTCACACCGTTTGGGACAATACCGATGCGCCAATTGGCGGGCGACGACGCCGCGAAAAACGCTCTGTTTCCAAAATTCATCCAACTTGAAATGCGCCCCGGAAAATTCGTTGAGCGTCTTGACCAGATGAAATCCCAGCGCGATGGTTTTGACATGTTTCAGCCCCAGCGCCCCGACGGCGCGATCCAGCGTGGTTACTTTGTGCCGCAGTCCGTAATACGCCGAGTTCGCCACCTGCAAGAGCCGCGACGCCAGACCCGGATCCACTTCGAGCATTTGCGCCATCGCCGCAAAGGTCAGATTCTCATCATAACATAGTTCCACCAGCTTTTGCGCCACGGCCGGCAAGGTAGGCATTTGGCAGTTATGCTCTTTTAGCAGAGCATCTACTCCGACGTTTTCCTGGGCGGCAGGTATTGACATTGCTTCTTCTGTCATATCGTTCTCCCCGACACTTTATTTTGTTCTATATTCGGCATTCGGGTTGTTCTGTTGCACACCCGGTCGCTAAATCAGCGATAGTAGTATTATCGGTCAGGAAAAAGGGCGAGGTGAATTGTTGATAAGGAAATTGCTTAAAAATAGCCTGATGGGTGTCTCTGTGTCGAAAAAATCCCAAAAAAATCACATAACATGAATAAATATAACCCGCGTTCCGGTTATTATTGGACGTTGGTTAATATCAAAAAGATGAAGGTTAATTACGCAAATGCCCGAAAAAGCGAGAGGACAAAAACTCCGTAAGCCCTAGGTGTGATAATCAGCGTTAATTCGGACGTAATCGCGCGAAAGATCGCAGGTATAGCGAAAGTCCCCGCATCGACCCGCCGCCAGATCCACCTCTACCGCCCAAGCAGGCTGTTTCATACGTTCCGATAACCGCCGCGGATCAAATTTTCTCGGCCGACCGCCGGCAAAAACCGTCACCCCGGCGATACGACACGTCAGTTTCTCCGGCGCTATCCGGGCGCCGCAATACCCCACGGCCGAAACAATCCGGCCCCAGTTGGGATCGGCGCCATGGAAGGCACAGCGAATCAGCGGACTATCGACAATCGCGCAAACCGCCCGGCGGGCATCCTGCGGCGTGGCCGCACCTTCAACCCGCACCGTCACCAGGCGCGTCGCTCCTTCGCCATCCGCGGCGATCTGCCGGGCCAGACTGTCGCACACCTCTCTCAATGCGGCAGCAAAAAGGTTTAACGCCTTATGGTCGTCGCGCAGCAGTGTATTGTCCGCCCGCCCCGACGCCAGAACCAGGGCCGTATCGCTGGTGGACATGTGTGAATCCACACTGACCTTATTGAAGGTCTGCCCCACCGCCTCGCGAAACACCCGGCGCAACGCCGTCGCGTGGATATTCGCATCCGTAAGAATAAATGCCAGCATAGTCGCCATGTTCGGCGCTATCATCCCTGAACCTTTGGCGCAGCCAAATATCGTTACCTGACCGCCGGGCAATTTTATTTTCACGCCGGCGGTTTTGGGACGCAAATCCGTGGTTAAAATCGCCTTGCTGAACCGCGCCGCCCCGGTAACGGACGCACTGAGTTTCCCCGAAACTTCGGCAATGCCGGCGCTAAGCTTTTTCATGGGAAGGTGGTGGCCGATAATGCCCGTCGAACAAATTAACACATCGTCGGCACACATATCAAAACGAGCGGCTATATCGCGGCAGACCGCCAAAGCGTTTTGCACGCCCTTGCGGCCGGTGCAGGTGTTGGCGTTGCCGGAATTAACGATGATGGCCTGCGCCCGCCCGTTTTTTACATGCGCCCGGTCAATGACCACGGCCGGCCCGATGATTTTATTCGTCGTGAACATCCCCGCCGCCGTGCAGGGCCGGTCCGCTACAATCAGCCCGACATCCGGTTTGCCGGAACGTTTGATGCCCGCGGCCACACCGCCGCAGCGAAACCCCGCCGGAAGAGACAGCTTGGTTTTTTTCATTACAACAGCCCCATCGTTTCCGGCAGGCCGCAAATAATATTCATATTCTGCACCGCCTGCCCGGCTGCGCCTTTGGTAAGATTATCTATCGCAGAAAAAATCACGACCTTACCGCCCACCACTGTGGGGAATATATCAACGAAATTTGTGCGCACCACATTTTTCAGTTTGGGCGGCTGGTTCAGCACCCGCACAAACGGTTCATGTTTATAACAGGACTGGTAAAGATCCTGTAATTGCCCGGGCGTCACCTCTCGAATCGGCCGGCAGTAAATCGACTCGGCAATACCGCGGTCAAAGGCGGCCACGTGCGGCACAAACAAAACCCGGCACGTTTTGCCGGTAGCGTCGGATAAAATCTGATCCATTTCCGGCTGATGACGATGAGCGCCGGGCGAATAGGCAAACAGGTTCTCATTCATTTCCGGAAAATGAAACGTCAGTGCCGCCTTGCGGCCGGCGCCCGAAGCGCCCGATACGGCGCTGACCACGATATCATCCGGCGCGATCAGGCCTTCCCGCAGCGCCGGCGCCAGCGCCAGCGAAGCCGCCGTCGGATAGCAGCCGGGATTGGCCACCAGCGACGCCCCTTTTATTTTCGAGCGGAACAATTCCGGCAAACCAAACGCCGCACGGGCGAGATTCGCGGCGTCGGTATGTTCAACCTTATAAACGCTCTCATATAACGCTTTATCATGCAGACGATAATCCGCGCTGAAATCCACCACCTTCAATCCCGCCGCCAGCAGTTTAGGCACATATTCCATCGACGCCCGATGAGGCAGGCAGCACAGCGCCACGTCCGCCTTGTCGGCCAGTTTATGCAGATCGATAGGCTCCACCGCCAGTTCCAAACGTCCCTTGAGTGAGGGAAATATATTCGCTACTTCGCCGCACTCCTCCGGCAGCGCCGTCAGGTACGTCACCTGCGCTTCCGGATGACGCAGGAGCAACTCAATCGCTTCCATCGCCGTGTATCCCGTCGCACCGATAATCGCCACTTTCACCATGACGCTGTTCCTTTCCGCAACCGCCAAGAAAAAAGGCTCCTGTTCCGCAACGAACAGAAGCCTGAAAAAACGTTGCCGCAAACTTCCTTAACGTTTCGAGAACTGGTACCTTCTGCGAGCGCCGCGCTGGCCGTATTTCTTGCGCTCTTTCATACGGCTGTCACGGGTCAGGTAGCCTTTGTCACGCAGCGTCGTAAACATGTCCGGATCCGCCTGGATCAAGGCGCGAGCCACGCCCAATTTAACCGCGCCGCTCTGACCGGTGGCGCCGCCGCCATAAACATCCACCCAGACATCAAACGTCGCTAGTGAATGGGTGGCTTCCAGCGGCGCTTTCACCGCACTCTGATCCTGCGGCAGTGAAAAATATTTTTCCAAGTCGCGCCCGTTGACGGTAATCTTGCCGCTGCCGGGACGCAGCCGCACACGGGCAATCGCCGTCTTGCGACGGCCGGTGCCCCAGCAGAACTCTTTGGGACCAAGTTCGGCGGCGGTGGGTTTTCGCTTCGCTTCAGAAGCACCCATCGTCACAGGCGTCGGCTGCAATGCACTTTTTAACGCATCCGGGGGAATCAAAGGTGAAGGTTGCTGATACTGTTCTTCGGCCACGATAAAAACTCCTCTTTATCAGTTGATTTCCAAAGGCCGGGGCATCTGCGCCGCATGGGGATGCTCCCCGCCGCGATATACCTTCAGCTTGGATAACATGTGACGTCCCATCTTGCTCTTGGGCAGCATCCGCCGGACGGCCTCAATTAAAACCTTTTCCGGCTTCTCGGCGAACATTTTCTCGAAAGGAATCACCTTCCGGCCGCCCAGATGATAGGTATAATAGTCGTATTCCTTTTCCTGAGCCTTTCGCCCGGTCAACTTGACCTTCGCGGCATTGGTTACCACGACAAAATCGCCGGTATCCACATGCGCGGTATATTCAGGTTTGTGTTTGCCCATCAGCACCATGGCGATGCGGACGGCCAATCGACCTAAAATCTGGCTTTCGGCATCCACCAGGAACCACTCGTTCAGGCCGTCCTGGCTTTTTGCCAGAGTTGTTTTTTGCAGTGTCGCCTTTTTAAACATGGCTTTTTAACTCACAAATTCAAGCTTTTCCAAATCTCTTTTCCGCAGGCAATTTACTAGCACCTGCCGGTTTATAGAACTAAGCATGATAAGCTATTTTTATAAAATGTCAAACCGGAAATAACAGGTTTTTGTGAAAAGTTGCGGAAATTTTTTCCGCTCCCCGGCAGCAAAACCATCAAGGGGAATCGACGGAAAAACCGATTTATTCCTAATCCCTTGTTATACAATGAGTTAAAACGAGAACCGCCGCAAAATCATCATCGCCAGAGTAAAATACGTCAAAATCCCCAGGGCGTCGTTGGCCGTTGTCACCAGCGGGCCGGAACTTATGGCCGGATCGATACCCACCCGGCGAAAAATAAACGGCAAAAATAACCCTATTGTCGTCGATAGCATGATGCTTATAAACATCGCCAACCCTACCGCCAGCCCCAGCAGGTGTCCCGGCAGGCCCGGCACCGGTTCAATAAAGCCCGATGCGCCGGATAAAACCGCCGCCATTAGCCCGCAGCCCGCCGCCACCATCAGGGCTATACGGCTCTCACGGATAAATACCTGCGAAATCTTCAGGGCCGCCAGGTCGCCCGTCGCCAGGCCGCGAACCACAATCGTGGAGGTTTGTAAGCCGGTGTTGCCACCCATGGCTGCAATCGCCGGTATGAAAATCACCAGCCGGGTCCAGATGTCCGCGGGAAAAAAATCCTGATAAAAAGAATATAACACCAGCGCCGAAATCATCGAACACGCCATGCAAACCGTCAGCCAGGGCAAGCGAATGGTCGCGGCCCGAAACAGACGCGACGTCTCCAGTTCGTCGGGATGCGTACCGGCCATCACCAGCACATCTTCCCCGGCTTCCTCCTCCATGACGTCGATGATGTCGTCACTGGTGATTCGCCCCACCAGCACGCCTTTTTCGTCCACCACCGGCGCCACCACCAAATCATTTTTGCGGAAAAGATTGGCGATTTTTTCCTGGTCGGCGCCAACATTCACGGAAGGAATATCCTGTTCCATCACCTCGGCAATCGGGGTATCAGGCTGTGAATGCAGCATGCGCCGCAAACCCACGGCGCCGAGGTAATGTCCATGATCATCCACCACAAAAACGTAGAAAAATTCCTCTTCCGGATCCGCCATTCGCACGGCCGTTAAAGCATCATTGATCGTCCCCGAAACCTTTACCTTGATCAGCTCGGGATTCATAATCCCGCCGGCGCTGTCCTCTTCGTAGGTCAGCAGCTTTTCAATCTGCTCCGACTCCGGCCGGGGAATGTTCTGCAAAAGTTTCGCCGACTGCGTCTCCGGCATGTCGGCAATTACGTCCGCCGCCTCGTCCGGCGGCAGCGTCGCCAGCATGTTCGAAAGGTCTTTGGCCGGCAGATCCTCCACCACCTCGCTGCGCGTGGCCTCGTCGATTTTTTCCAGAACTTCCCCCCCGTCCTCCGGCGTGAGCAAATCGAACAAAATCACCCGCGCGATGTCGTCCACCACCTCCACGACTTCCGCCACGTCGCTGGCCCGCGCCTCGCTCAGGAGATCACGCAGCGCAGCAAAATCCTGACGGTCGAGCAGGTCTTCAACGCGTTCGAGCAGCTTTCGTGAGGTTTGTTCCGTCATCGCCGGCTCCTGAGCCGATATCGGGTGTATGATACGTCGGCGCTTCCGCCGATAGAACCGCTTGCCGTTTGTAGCCCGCGCCGCACCGGATTCTGCCATTCCTGACGACCGGACCGACCCCGCCGCGAGGCACGACGCAGGTTACTCTTTGTAGAGAAGCTCGCCTTCGCCTATCACCGTTTGCGGGTAGCTGGTCAACTCGAAAGGATCGCCGCTCCAGGCCACCAGCGACGCCCACTTGCCGCGCTGAATCGTCCCCAGACGATCTTCCACGCCGAGAATTTCCGCATTGCACCGCGTCACCAGTTCCACGGCCTGCTGTTTGCTCCATCCGCAACGGAGAAACCATCGCGTTTGCAGCAGCAAGCCGCGCGACAGCGTTACCGGATGATCGCTCATCAAGCCGAACCGCACCCCGCTGGCGATGAGGTGGCGAATATTCCGCCAGTTTTCATGCTTCAATTCCACCTTGTAGGCAAAAGCATCCGCCGGCCCGTACGTAACCATAATCTTCCGCCGCGCCAGCTCGCGGTAAATCTCCGGCCGATGCACATCACAGGCATGCTCTACGGTCACACGCAAATGCTTATAACGATCCACAAAACGCAACAGCGCCGCGATGTCGTCGATCTTGTGAACATGCACCCGCAGAACCTGCTTGCCCGTTAATAACTCGCGTAAAATCTCTTCTTCCGAAGTAAAGGTGATGTCCTGTTTTTTGGCGCCGCGGGCCTTCTGATATTTTTGCATCTTTTGCTCCACGGCGTCCAGCTTCGCCCGCAAGATGCCCAGCGCCCCCATGCGCGTGCTCGGTCGGCGGCCTTTCCACTCCCGCACCGACATCGGATTAAAACCGAACGCCGCTTTTACGCCCGCGCGCTCGATAAAAGCATCGCTGGTGTTTTTGCCCCAGTGGCGTAACACCGCCGAAAGCCCGCCGATAATATTGCCGCTGCCCGGCACTACGCACGAATACAATACGCCCATTTCCAAGGCGTCCCTGAAGGCGTGATCGTCCATCTGCACCGAATCCATCGCATCATTAATGGGCACGACGGCGTCTATCGTGTCGTTGGCTTCATCCTCGCTGCCCGGTTCACCCCAGCGGCACATCCCGATATGACTGTGCGGGTCAATCAGCGCCGGGGTAATCACGGCGAATTTGCCCAGCACTTCGCCCTGCGGCCGCGGAGAAATACCGCTGATCGTGCGCCCCTGAAACGCGATATAACCGTTATCAACCAGCCCCCGGCCGGTATAGATTTTTTTCCCGAATACACAGGCCATGTCAGTGACTCCTTGCCCCCAGGCTCTTCATGTAAACCATGAATAATGCTATATCGGCCCGTCGCCCATATCGTCCAGCGGCGACGGTTCCATCGGAGCCGGAACTGACGGCGCCTCGCCAGGCTCCTCTTGAACGTATTTCATGCGCCGGTCGATATTGCGCGGGCTGAAATGCGCCAGCAGCAAACGCGGATCCACCTTACTCATAAACATCGCCGCCAAAGGCTTGCGCCG
>CAZOCV010000016.1:0-4079 GCA_964578395.1 uncultured Pirellulales bacterium | reverse complement strand
GCGGCCGTGATTTCAATGGTGCGGCCCAGCTCCTGCTCAACCTGCGCCGCCAGCGCCGCCGCAATCTGATTGTAATCCGAAGCCTTTTCCCGCCGCTGTTCCGCCGTAAGCACTTCCAGAGTCGTTCCGGATGCCGTCTGCGACATCTGTCGGGCCGTGTTTAATATCGCTTCGGCTTTCTCTTTGGCCTGTCTCTGCAACATCGAGCTTTGGGCCTGCTCCGCGACTTCATCAAAGGACGGATCGTAAAATTCCGGCTGGGCCTCGGGCTTATCCTCCGCTGGCGGCAGGCGGCGACTGAACTGCTTTTTGTTGTCTTCCCAGTATTTACGCACGGCGGCTTCACGCTGCACCGGCGTTTGTGCTTCAAACTGTTCTTTGTAATACGTATGAATCTGCTGTACGTTCACGCGTATATATTCCAGCTTCGCCCGGTCCGGCAGTTTATACCCAAAACCGAAAGCGTTATCTTTCTGCGTTCGCCCCGGAACATTCTCTTTATATTGCTGAAAATGAGCGGCGATATCCGTTTCCGTCGGCTCCTTCATGTCTTCCAAAAACATGCCCGCGGAAAACGTCACGTATGTCCCGGCAATGGTCTCGCTCTCCTTGTCATCGCGTATGGCCAGACGCAACTGCCGTTCGCTCACCGCCGGTCCGCCCGTCATCGCTTCCGCGTAACGCAATACCATCAGGTAATTGCCGATCATCCGCTGGAGGCCGGTTTCGGTGATTTCATCACGGCGGCATACCTCCTCCACGCTTAACATCGGAAACTGCTCGTTCGCCAGCATTTGGTGGTGATAAGTAAAAACTCTTTCCAGTTGCTCCGGAGTAGCCGCGAAACCCTCCTGAATCGCTTCCTGTATCAGCAAAGCATAATAGCGCCCGGCTTCACTCTTGGACATGGCCACATAGCTATCCAGTTCCGCCGCCAGGTCCTCATCTTCCTGGCCGGACGCCTGTAAAGAATTTAATATATAATCGCGCTCTTCCTCCGTAATGCCTCGCCGGGATGAAAGGAGGCGATCCAGCATTTCCGGGGTCTGCGGACTGATGCCCAAATCCATTATCGCCGGAGCACCGGGCGTCAATGAACTCTGGGACTGAGCCAGCACCGCCAGCACCACGCCCAGACCAAAATGATCCAAAATTTCCAATTCCCTGCCGGCTCGATAACTCTCGATATTGGACAGTTCCTCGGTTTTCCCATTTACGTCGTAATGGCCGATAACCATGGAACGCTGGCGGCCGGAGCGACTGCGACCCATGATGCTCGGCAGCGTAAACATCACCGCAATGAAAACGACCAGAAAGGTAAGAATCTTCTTATTATGTTTTCGCAGCCAACGCATTGGGTCCATGACCATTTAACTCCCTTAACTTTTCAGCACTTACACGTTAAAAGTAGCCCGGTAGTATATGCTTGTGACCAGAATGAAGCAACGAAATATCTTGACAGCCCTACCCTCTATTTGTTAAGCCCTCCTTTCCGCCCGGTTGGACCGGGCATGAATTATAATTTGTGCCAAACAGCTTATTCGGCCGATACCTTCAAGCAGGCCGACCACGACATGTTCGTGGGGCATTGAACCTAAATGCTTGTAAATTAAGACAATATATGGCAAAAGCACTATCCCCTGCGTCGCAAAAAGCTCTGGTCATCGTCGAGTCCCCCGCCAAGGCGAAAACTATAAATCGTTATTTGGGAGACAATTACGAAGTAATCGCCAGTATGGGCCACGTCCGTGACCTGCCCAGTAAAAACATGGGGGTTGATATAACTAATGATTTTCAGCCAACTTATGAGATTATTCCTACCCGCAAAAAAATCATCGCCACTTTAAAAGCCGCTCGCAAAAAGGCCCAAATGGTCTATCTGGCAACTGACCTTGACCGCGAAGGCGAAGCCATCGCCTGGCATTTGGCCCAGGCGCTGGAAGTCCCCCCGGAAAACAGTCGTCGGGTCGTTTTTAACGCCATCACCAAATCCGACATTCAGAATGCCTTTGCCCATCCGCATGAATTGGATATGGACAAAGTCAACGCCCAGCAGGCCCGACGTATCCTTGACCGTATCGTCGGATACGAAATCAGCCCGCTGCTTTGGAAAAAAGTCGCGCGAGGCCTTTCCGCCGGCCGCGTCCAAAGCGTCGCCGTCAAGCTTATCGTCGTACGTGAA
This sequence comes from uncultured Pirellulales bacterium, assembly GCA_964578395.1. Taxonomy (GTDB): domain Bacteria; phylum Planctomycetota; class Phycisphaerae; order Sedimentisphaerales; family SM23-30; genus JAFGBA01. The sequence goes on along the minus strand of CAZOCV010000016.1, from coordinate 1,897 downwards.
CGCGAGATTCAGGCTTTTGTCCCCGAAGAATACTGGAAAATTTCGGGCATTTTCTCCACCGCCGACGACCCCCAATTAGCTCCGGCCTACGAAGCCTTCATCGGCAATAACGGCGACAAAGGACCTACGGCGCAGCAACGCGGCCAGTGGCTCTACGAACATAAAAGCCTCGAAGCCCTGCTCGCTTCCGTCGCCGGTAAAGAATTCCGCCCCAATAATGCCGATGATGCCAAAAAAGTTCATAATTCGCTCAAAAACGCTGCATTTTCGGTAAAAGAAGTAAAAACACGCCGCACCAGTTCCAATCCTTCCGGGCCGTTTATCACCTCGACGCTTCAGCAGCAAGCCGCCAACCGTCTGGGCTTTGCCGCCAAACGCACCATGCGCGTCGCTCAGCAGCTTTACGAAGGTATGGAAATTAAAGGTTTGGGCAGCCTTGGTCTCATTACCTACATGCGTACCGACAGCACTCACATCGCGCCCGATGCCATTAAGGCCGTGCGAAGTTACATCGGTTCAACTTTCGGCCCAGACTACCTCCCCGATGCCCCCCGCAGCTACGCTTCCAGCAATAAAGCGGCTCAGGAAGCTCACGAAGCCATCCGACCCACCGATGTAACCCTTTCGCCGGACAAACTCAAAAAAGACCTAAATGATGAGCAGTTCAAGCTTTACGACTTGATTTGGCGGCGTTTTGTCTCCTGCCAGATGACCGCCGGCCAATGGGATGTCACCAGTGTCGCTATCGCGGCGGATACGCCCCTCGGCGAAGCGGTTTTCAAAGCTTCGGGACGCAAACTGGTATTTGACGGTTACATGAAAGTCAACGGCCTCAACGTTAGCCAGGACGACCAACTGCTGCCGCACCTGGAAGAAGGCCAGAATGTTTTCGCCCTCAAGACCGAACCCACCCAGCATTTCACCACTCCGCCGGCGCGCTATTCCGAAGCCTCGCTGGTCAAGGCCCTGGAAGCCGAAGGCATCGGCCGACCCAGCACTTACGCATCTATTATTTCCACCATACAGGACCGCGGCTACGTTGAACAAATTGATAAACGCTTTCATCCCACGGACTTAGGCATTGTCGTCACCGATAAACTCAACGAGCATTTCCCCCGCGTGATGGATGTCGCCTTCACCCGCCACATGGAAGAACAGCTCGACAAGGTAGAGGAACAGCATCTCGACTGGGTGCAGGTGCTGCATGAATTTTACGATCCCTTTAAGGAAACTCTCGACCGCGCCCATGAGGAAATGCAGCACGCCAAGGCCGAAGTGCAGCCCAGCGAATACACCTGCCCCGATTGCAGCAAGCCGCTGGTCTATCGCTTTGGAAAAAACGGCCGATTTCTCTCCTGCAGCGGCTACCCCGATTGTAAATTTGCCTCACCCTGCGACCGCGACGGCAAAATCGCCCAGCCTGAAGAAACCGAACATAAATGTCCTAACTGCGGCAAGCCCATGATTTTACGTAAAGGCCGGTTTGGTTCATTCCTCGGCTGCAGCGATTATCCCCAATGTAAAACCACCATGAAACTGGACAAGGAAGGCCAACCCCTGCCGCCCAAAGATCCCCCTCAGCCCAGCGGCATTCGCTGCTACAAGTGCGAGGGTGAACTGGTCATCCGCCAGAGCAAGCGCGGCCCGTTCCTCGGTTGCGGCCGCTTCCCCCGCTGCCGCACCATTGTCAGCATCAAACAGCTTGAACATCTCAAGGAACTGCAAGCCCAGGGCCAGTGGCCCCCGGATTCCTGGGAAAAAGCCGACGAAATCCTCGGCCGCAGCAAATCCGCCGCCGAAAAAGAAAAAAAGACTGCCCCAACAACCCCGACCCGAAAAATATCTAAAAAAACCTCCGCCAAAAAAACCGTCTCACGCAAACCACCCGTGAAAAAAA
>CAZOCV010000015.1:0-26122 GCA_964578395.1 uncultured Pirellulales bacterium | reverse complement strand
AGCATCGTGCTGCTGTACTGGGTCGAGAATCTGGTCATCGGTTTCTATAATATTCTGAAAATGGCCCTGGCCCGGGGTTTTGCCCACGGTCGGCGGGCCAACAAACTTTTCCTGATCCCCTTCTTCTGTCTGCATTATGGCGGCTTTTGCGCCGGGCATGGCTTTTTCATCCTGATACTCTTCAAGATGAGCGATGGCAACGACATCCTGCCCGGCAGCGAACCGTGGCCGTGCTTTCTGGTGTTTATCCAAATGTTCTTTAACGTTATCGCCGCCCTCTGGCGTCATCATCCTTCCGGCATCCAGTGGCCTATCCTGGGCCTTATCCTCAGCCACGGCGTTTCTTTCGTGCAGAATTACCTCGGCCAAAAGGAATACGCCCGCCTCAATCCTGTTGAGTTGATGGGCCAGCCCTACAAACGCATCGCCATCCTCCACGTCGCCATTATCGCCGGCGGCTTTGCCATTGTCGCCCTTGGCTCGCCCCTGGGCCTGCTGTGCGCACTGGTGCTCCTGAAACTCGGCATGGATATCCATCTCCACCGCAAAGAACACAAACGCGCCGGAAAAAAACCATCACAAGACCAGCGTCCTGAAGCTGTTAATCATTATCCGTCAGGCGAAGAATAATAATCTTCTGCCATATCTTGCGCGCCAGGCCCGTAGTGAGATTTTCAAGATCATTGACGGACTCATTGGCGATGGGGGTCAGGAAAATTCTGCACGTACAGGAAGCCCAGCTTGCCGGCCAGCGAAAGCATCTCGGAACAATAGTTGAGGTAGCGGCCCAAATCGTAGCGGCTCAATTCCTGCCGGGGCGAATTGGGCGTCGACATACATATCCGGGTAATGCGGTCCGGGTCCTTGGTGAGCTGATGCGAATCAATAATATGGGCGATGCACCGCAGTTGATTGATGGCCTTGACAATGCGGTTGCGTTTGGTCTTATTTTCAAAGGTGACCAGAAACACCACCCCCGCCCCGATCAGCACCAGGCCGCTCAGGGCCGAATCAATCATCTGCACCACGTCGGCGATATTGATGCCATCCGCCGAAACATGCAGCCTGGCCATCGAATGGATAACGCCAACGCTGAAAAGAACAATGAGCGTATAGACGATAATCCGCAGCAGGTAATTGGGCTTATCAATCCAGGCGATGATTTTTGAAGTCTCTTTGGAAACATTGAGCAGCTTTTGGCTGACTTCGGCCAGACCCGAACCGGGAAACCGCTCACGGATACGCACCTGTAACCGCTCGATGGTTTTTTCAACCTCTTCCGGAACCAAAGTGATGGAGGCATTATCCATGGTTATTCTTAATTGGCAGGTTCGTCCTTTTGGGCACAAAAAGCAGGAACCTCGAATTTCGGGTCGGATTCCATCATGGTGAAAGTTAAGGGTTCATCACAGACCACGTCAACTTGGGAAGAAACAACTTCCAGCCAGGCATATGAATTATCCATCAGGAACCGTATAAGCAGGGAGTAATAGCCCGGATCGTCCGGATCGTCGGTATCGATAGTCGCCAAAAGCGGTGAAGTATTGATTTCGGCATAAAGATAAGTCGCCGAACAACCTGCAGGTTCACATTTAAGATTGGTTTTTTCATGTAGCAAATTAAAACTGGAAACGTCTCTAAACGTGCAGGTAAACATAGCATTCACATATTTATACGTACCATTATCCAAATATCGCTTGATATTGGGACAATTCAGTCGCATGATAATTGTTTTTAGGTCTTCATTGATTTTGATGCTTTCAATCTCTCCGTCATGGAAAAAATCCCAATAGAAAAATTTCCACAAATCAGAGTTGGCGGACTTGGAGAATTTTCGCAAATGCTGCCGGTACAACTTATCGCAGCAAGTATATTCCGCCTTATCTTCTGTATCGAGATTTCTAATCCTGAAATTCATATCGCTTTATAGAAATAATGTTTTCGTGCTAATTGGTAGATTGCATTACAGAAAAATAATCAATGCCATATGTCACAATCAACAGCGTTAAGTTTAGGTTCAGTGCGGCTATTCGTCAAGATGTCCGTGATGCTTGATTGTTACCCGGCGAAGCCGTCTGGCGGCATTCCTCACGGACATGCGGGGGAACCATGCGTATGGCCGGAATGATCAAAAACGGCAAAATAATCAGGTCATCCAGATAGCCCAGCACAGGAATGCCGTCGGGAATGATATCAATCGGAGACAAGGCGTAAATCAGGGCCAGCGTCAGCAGCCAGCGACACCCTCTCGGTGTATCAGGATGCTTAATGACCCGACGATAGAAATTTACTTCCGCTGCGAAGCGAACAATATACGTTTTCATCCATTCGATATGTTTTTTAACCATTTCAGCCTGATGAAAAGTCCTTCTGTCGCTTTAAGCAAATTCCTTGAGGTTCTTGCCGACGGCGGACTGGACATATTTTTCAATCTCCCCGGCCAGCTCGGAGATGTTGGGCAGGTCGAAATCCTCATAGTGGCCGGGAATATAGTCGCCTTCGGGCCCGCGGGCGAAAATACGCAGGCGAATGGTCGGAGCGGCCTCCTCCGAAGGCAGGCCGCCTTTGCTCCGTTCGGTCAGCTCCACCCGCCACTCCTCGCTGATAAATACCAATGCCTTACCGGTATATACCGCCACAGGAAAATAATCCCGCAATATGCGTAAACGCGACAACATGGCCTCATCATAACCACCCCGGATTGCCAAAGCAAGTGGCCCAAAACGCCTTATCGCCTCAGAAGCACGCCCATGCCCGTTTTTTGTTGACAGCCTCCCCCGCTAACGGCAAGATAACGACTTACGGGCGATTAGCTCAGTTGGCTAGAGCGCACGGATCACACCCGTGAGGTCACAGGTCCGAGTCCTGTATCGCCCAGTTTCATATCTATCTGTTAACGCTTGAGTTACGTTCATCCAGCCCCACGGGTAACGCTGCTGTCATCGCCGGAAAGGTATTCAAGTTGGCCGGATAGCCCGCTGGCCGCCCCGAACATAGAGCCGATAGGGTTACTGAAAGCGTTTATCCCGGTCCCGACATCATCCGTGTCTGGCTCAAATATCACCCATGTTTTAACCGAACATCGCCCATGTTCGGGGTAAACATCGCCCATGTTTTGCCCCAACATCGCCCATGTTTGGAGAAAACATGGCCCATGTTCCGATAACTCATCGCCTTTGTTCGGCCTGGATAAGCCTTATAGGACCCCTCACCAAGCGGCTTCCTCCCCGGCGGTTATCCATATCTGCGGCCCTGCCAAGGGTATCTTTCCGCCCGGTTTTGCTTATCCCCCGGCGGATGATGCCGGCTTTCCCGCCACGTCTTGTTATTCTCCGGCCGGACCGAGTTATTTCGAAACCGGGAATTTGCCGGTTCCCATGAACGTCTGCTCCTGTTTGGTTCATCTGGCTTTTATTGTTTCTTTATTTTGCCTTTATATCAGTACGTAGAATAGTAAATATCAAAACGACAATGCAATAATCAAAATGTTTTTTTACGGAATATGTGCCGGCCAAACGATGCGGTCGGTTCCAGGCACACCATTCGAATTTTTCAGATGGAAGCGCTCTTTTGGCATTTTAATTTGTAATTTTGCATTATGATTTTTAATCTTTGATTTCACCGTCATAAAATCGTTTTTCGGCGAAAGTCGCGTTGTAGTATCAATTCCGGACTTCTACTCGGCTATATACAATAGGTCCTGACAAGTCGATAAATGTGTGCTATCATAACCTTTCGAGAAGGAATCATGAATGAATCGCCACATAAGCGAACAAGGACTGTTTGGTGATATAACGCCGGATAAACATCGGCCGGTAGTGGTTCGGGCTGATGGGGCCAGGCTGGCGCGAATTGCCTTTGAGTCGGGCGGGGATAATCTCTACGATTACGCCGTGCCGGAGCATTTGGCCGAACAGGTTACTTTGGGGCGACGGGTAAAAGCACCTTTCGGCAAGGGGAATCACCTCGTATGCGGTTTTTGCGTGGACTTCCCCTCCCAAACCAATGTCGTCCAGGTAAAAACGATTGCGGCCGTCATTGATGAAGTCCCGCTGCTTGATTCGGCCATGCTGGAACTGGCCGGTTGGATCAGCCGCTATTATTGCTGCCCCCTGGGAACGGTGCTGGCGGCCATGGTGCCGGCGGCCGTGAAAAAACAGGCCGGGATACTTACCCGCACGCAGGTGCGCATCACTCCGGCCGGCCGGTCGGCGCTGGAGGAAAAGCTTCGTCTCAGTTCGCCCGCCTATACGATGCTGAACCTTTTGGCCGATGAAGCTCACCCGACCCCGGAATTGAATGAACTTATCCTTCAGGCCCGGTGCAGTCGGGCGCCGCTGGAAAGCTTACGTAAAAAAGGGCTGGTGGAATTTGTTCGGCAAAAGCTGTTCGCCCCCCCGCCGGAACTGGCGCGTATCGGGGCACTTTCGCAGGATACCGTTCACCTTAACCCGGACCAGCAAAGCGTATTGGACGCCGCAACGGCGGCCATTAATGCCGGCGGCTTTCACGCCATGCTGCTTCACGGCGTAACCGGCAGCGGCAAGACGGAGATTTATATTCGCTGCATTGAGCACATCGTCGCCGCCGGCCGCAGCGCCATTGTCATGGTTCCGGAGATTTCGCTGACGCCGCAAACGCTTCATCGGTTCCTGCAGCGTTTCCAGCGCGTAGCGGTCATGCATTCCGGACTGACGCCGGCGCATCGGCATCAGCATTGGCGATGTATCGCCGACGGACAGGCCGACGTGGTCATCGGGGCGCGGTCCGCGGTATTTGCCCCTCTGCCGAATCTGGGAATCATTGTCGTCGATGAGGAACATGAACCCGGCTACAAACAGGATACCGCGCCCCGTTATCACGGCCGCGATGTCGCCATTAAACGGGCACAACTGTTAAATATCCCGATTCTTCTGGGGTCCGCGACGCCCAGCCTGGAAATGTGGCGTAATGCGTCCGGCCGGGACAATTATCAGCGATTGAACCTGCCGCGACGGGTGCTGGATTTGCCCCTGCCGCCGGTGCGCATTGTCGATATGCGTAAAGAGCCTGTCCGCGACCGTAAAAATGCTCCGCTCATCAGCCGCGCTTTGGCCGGAGAAATCGACGCCGCGTTGGACGCCGGCCGTCAGGTGATATTGCTGCTGAACCGACGCGGCCACAGCAGTTATATCTTCTGCCCCTCGTGCGATTATATTTTGACCTGTCCCAACTGTGATGTGAGCATGACGTATCACAAACGCGCAGCGACATTCGACCGTCAGCAGCGTGACTGGCTGATGTGCCATTACTGCCTGCATACCTGTGAGGTTGCCAAAGTCTGCCCCGTATGCGGCAAGAAGTTATTGCTGCTCGGCCACGGCACACAAAAAGCAGAGGAACAAGTGTTATCACGGTTCCCGCAGGCCAGGCTGCATCGCGTGGACAGCGACAACGTCAAGCCGGGCGAGTACCCCAAATTACTGGAGCAATTCGGCCGGGGTGAGATTGATATCCTGTTGGGTACACAGATGATCGGCAAAGGTCTGGATTTTCCCAATGTGGGATTGGTCGGCGTGCTGAATGCGGATACGGCGTTATCACTTCCGGATTTTCGCAGCAGCGAGCGAACATTTCAACTGATCGCCCAGGTCGCCGGAAGGGCCGGACGGGCGGCGGCCGACGGCAACGTCATTGTACAGACCTATATGCCCGATGAACCTACCGTTCTTTTGGCCTGCCGCCACGACTATCTTGCTTTTGTCCAGCGTGAATTGCAACATCGCCAGCGATGCGAACTGCCGCCCTTCGGCCGCATGGCCCGGATTCTGCTCCGGGATCAAAAACTGGACAAACTCCGGCGCGCCGCCGATAACCTGCGAAACACATTTGATCGTGTCATTGCGGAGGACCATTTGGCCGTAAAAGTCCGCGGCCCCATCCCCCCGGCCATCGCCCGCCTGGAAAATTACCATCGGCTGCAAATCATTCTTCAGGCCGATGCCCCCGCCCCGCTCCAGCAGCTGCTGGCCCGTCTCAGAAACGACATTTTTACCGCCCCCGTCATCGCCATGCCTGATGTCGATCCGATTAATCTGATGTAATTTTAGCCATCTGTTTTTTGATCACAATTGTTGAAGCCACACATCTGTAATATCAACCATATCGTAATCATGCATACCTTTCGTATGCATGAGCTAATCGATTTTATCGCCGGCAATATCATTTTAAGGTTCTCTCTGAACCGCCGGATATATACCTTCACGCAATCTTAATATGGCTTCCATAATTGCTCAATATCTTCGAGTGTTTTACCTTTGGTTTCAGGTACAAACTTAAAGTAAAAAATAACAGCAATAGTACATATCACACCAAAGGTAAAATAAGCATTCGCCATGCCCGAATGCGCCACATACCAGGGGAAAAACTGGGCACTGAACGCATTGGTCCCCCAGTTGGCAAACGTGGCGATGGAGCAGGCCCGGGCGCGCACCCGATTAGGGAAGATTTCCGGCGTTAACACCCAGATGACCGCACAAATCGATAGCGCCACGGAAGCCATATAGATGCCCAACACCACAACGATGAGTTTGCCTGGAACTTCGACAAAAGCCTGAATCATACCCGCCGACAACATTGACAAAGCCACAACTGCCATCCCGCCTATCAGCAGCGGGCGCCGACCGAAACGGTCGATAATGAATAAGGCGACGATGGTAAACACCAGGTTAATCAGGCCGAAAAACACCTGAACCTGCAAGGCCGTCTGCTCAGGAAAACCCGCCTGTTTCAAAATAGTGGGACCATAATAGATGACGATATTCACGCCGGACATCTGCCCGAACACGGACAGCATCACCCCCACCAGCAGAGCAAGCCTTAAACCCGGTTTAAATAACTCTGATAGTGCGCCCGGCCTGAAGGCCAGTGACGCTTTTATTTTGTCGAACTCCGCCTGAGCGGCCGCAACGCCTTCGAGCCGCTGCAACAGAGACAAGGCTTTCTGCGGCTGACCGGCTTTAACCAGCCAGCGGGGGCTTTCCGGCACGATGAACAAAAGCATAAAAAACAGTCCCGCCGGTATCATCTCGGCCCCGAACATGCCTCGCCATGACTGAGAAATCATCACGACAGGCCAGAGGCCTTCCTTCACCGGTGCATCGGCATACGTTTCGGCATAAAGGCGAATCTGCCAATTGGAAAAATAGGCCATGAGGATACCGATAACTATGGACAATTGATATAATGCCACCAGACGCCCGCGGATTTTAGCCGGAGCGAATTCGGAAATATACAACGGCGCCAACACCGACGCGATCCCCACACCAATACCTCCGATAAGCCGAGCGGGCAGTAATACGGAAAAACTGGGCGGAAACGCAGAACCAAAAGCGGATATGAAAAAAAGAAATGCCGCCAGGATCAGCGAAGGCTTGCGCCCAAAGCGATCCCCGATCCAGCCGGCACTGAGAGCGCCGATAATACAGCCCACCAGCGCAGAACTGGTAAAAACACCCACCCACATTTTCGATAATTGGAACTGTGCTTCAACCTGCTCAACCGTTCCAGAAATCACGGCCGTATCGAAACCAAAAAGAAAACCGCCCAAAGAAGCAACAAAACAAATCAGCACCAGATAGCCTATAGCTCGATGTCGGCCTTGGGAAACGGATGAAGGGGAAAGGAGCTGATTTTCACCGGAATTCCGCATCGTTTGATTCCTCGCGTATTCATTGAACCGATTAGGATAACGAAAATCGAGCCAATCCAAAGTAATCACGATAGGCATTCAACATCGTCAGATAATTTTTCAGCGGCACGCCGGAGGCAATGGCGTTACTGGCGCAGAAGATATGGCCGCCGCCGCCCCAACCGGCGTCCAGACAGGCCACGACGTGATTTTTAATCTGCTCCTCAGAACCGAACGTAAGCAGGGTGCCGCAATCGACATTGCCAAACAGGGTTATTTTGGCGCCATATCGCTCCTTGAGCGTATGCAAATCCATGCCGGCCTGGTAATCAATTTCCAGATAGCCGTCCACACCGCAGCCGATGAGAAAATCGTCAATGACGGGCCATAAATTCCCATCGCTGGCATTTACCGACCAAACACCGCAGCGACGGATATAGTCAGAAAGGATTTTTAACTCCGGCACAATGAATTCCCGATATGCCGCGGGAGAAATCAGCAGCGTATTGCCGGCGAAATCACCGCCAATGCCGATAATGGAAACCTTACGTTGTAAATACTCATCTATTGATTTTTGCGCTAATTGTGTGGCAAGATGAAAATGCTCGTGTGCCACTTCCGGAGCCAGCAGCATGGTCTGCATCAAAGCCGTATTCGTCCAGATTCCGTGACGGTACGCCGGCGCCATAATCGGCAATTCAATGGACCGGCGCTGTATCTGTTCCTGCAGAAGTTCGTATATCAATAATCGCTCATCCTCGGCACGGGCGAGATTTTGTCGGGAGAGGTCATTTGTTTTTTGGATGGTTTCAACCGGGTCATTCAATATATCATCATCAGCAGCAATGTACCCCCCGTGATTGAATCCTCTGCGGGGAGGATTGGGGCAGACATATATCATGTCGTGGTCCAGTGTAACGGCCAAATCAAGGATATCCTGGGCAGACTGCTCCACCGCCCGCCGCCAGCCCAGAGCGCCAACCGCCTGGGCAAAAGTATCAGGATCACCCAAGTACGGCCTGCCCAGCAGAGCGTCGGCCACCGGCGAAAGTAAAACGTATTCAAACATCGGCGTTCGATCCACCGCCTGATGTTTGAATGCCGCCTGTATTCGTTGAAGTGAAGTCATTTGTTGGTTTGAACCGGTTGTTTTCCTGCTAATGATGTTTCTTACTCGGTTTGGCGGGTTTCCTCAAGCAGTTTCCAGGCCAAAAGCTGCATCCGCGGCACATGGAAACAACCCTTCCATTGATTACCCTTGAGCGTGCTGGATACACTGCCGTCGCGATGGAGATAGCCGAACCATTCGCCATACTCAGGGTCCGGAAAATGAGCATACGCCCACTCATGCACCTGCGCATGCTGCTTACGATAAATCTCTTTGCCGGTCAATTGATACGCCAGCAGACTGGCGATAATAGCCTCGGCATGCGGCCACCAGAATTTCATGTCGTGCCAGTATTCCGTACTGGGAAATCCCCTGGCGTCCACATGGCAAAAAATGCCGCCATATTCACTGTCCCAGCCGCGCTGCCACATCCAGTTGTAAATACGCAGCCCGGCCTCCCGATAAACAGGATCATTATTACGATATTTGGCCTCCCAGAGCAGAAACCAGGCCAGTTCGATGGCGTGGCCGGGATTCAAACAGCGGCCTTCGGGCGTGTCGATCATCTCGCCGCCGGGAGCGACGATTTCCATCACGCACGCCATTTCGGGTTTACAGAAGTCCCGCTGAATACGCAAAAGGCAATCGTCAATCAGCTTATTGTAACTGACATCGCCGCCGGCCTGACGTAATATCTGTCCCAGGTGCATCAACATCATGGGCATCACAATGCCCTGCTGAGGCCGGGTTTGCGGATTAATTTTTGGTTCCAGCAGCCCCGGCGTTTCAGAAAAATACTTCATCCGATAAAATAAGGCGCGGGCTTCGCCCATAATCGCCTCATCCTGCGCCGCCTGAGCGTAGGCCGCCAGGGCCATAATCATAAAGACTTCCGAAAATAAATACCGCCGCATCCGCAAAGGGCGACCCTGTCGATCCACGGCGAAATACATCTTGCCGCTCTCGGCAAATCCATAGCGGCGCAGAAATGCCAGGCCTTTCTCGGCTAAATCGAGCCATTCCGAACGTGGTTCAACCTGATGATAAAGTGTCGCCAGCGTCCAGACAAAGCGGCCCTGAAGCCAAATATACTTGTCGGTCCCCATCAGGCCGCCATCGCGATCCAGCAGCGAATAAAAACCGCCATATTCCCGGTCCACCCCATGACGCAGCCAAAACCCCAGCGTATCATTTAGCAAACCATCGCGATATACCGCCGCCAGTTGTGTTTCCCCTCGCCCTGTATTGACGGACGATTTTTCCGAAATCGGTTTGGAAAGATGATGTGTGTCTGATTTCTGTATCATTTTATCGTTAAACATTTAGACCAATCTACATTCTTAAAAAACGTTCTTATTACTGCTAAAAAATGAGGGGCTATCCGTTTTTAAGGGATAGCCCCCAACCTAAAATATTCATTTCCTTCGGCATAAACACGCCAAACCGCCTAAACCCAGCAATATCATTGTTGCTGGTTCGGGCACTTCAACAAACGCCAGACCTTCAAACCGCGAGCGGTTGGTTGATAGTTCAGCGATATTGTCTAAATCGACGGAAACCGCAGTGACGCCGCTGACCTGACCCAGTTTAACCTCAAGACCCATGCCCCCGCCGAATATAACATCGGCATCCACCGAATAATAGGTAACCAATGGTTCTCCTGAAAAAGCCGCCAGTGTAGGCCATGTTGTTTCATAGGATCTATAAACCAGATATACGTCATACGTTTTTGCGGCGTCGAGAATATCCACCGTCATGGTCAACTGCGGAGGAAGATCGAGAGAACTTGAGCTATAACCCTCAAAAAAGTCTCCATCGATTACCCCTGTTTCAGTAACAATGCGGTCGGTCCATTTGCCGTGGGTGCCGCTTGTGCTGCGGCTGTGCCATGTGGCCAGACTGTCGGGATAGGGATAGGTCGCTGTATCCGTCGGCCAGATGTTGGCGATAGCCGGATCCGTGGTAAAGGCATCCGCCTCAACATAGAAATCACCGACAAATTCCGTATAACCGTAAGCCCCGGCCGGATCCCGAATTTCATCGCCCGTGAAAAAGATTTTTGCGGAAGCACCGGACAAACTCAAACCAATAACCAACAATGCCCATAAAATTGTTTTTTTGATAATCATCATTTTACCTCTTCCTTAAGAATGGTTTTCACAATGCACACTCAAACACTTCATGCTTCATTTATTACCTCCTTTTCGGTTTATGACCGAAGATTATTTTGACACTGCTTTTTCCTAACTCGACATAGCCGCAGCGTTAACGTCGAACTTTTTTTAACCTTTGTAGCTTAAGGCGGTGGGCATAAAGCCCACCGCTCTTAAGACATCCGTACCCCGTTGCCACTGCCTATTCGACATCCATCAGGTTCACATTTTCTTTAATTGCCGCAATAAGACGAGGGGATCCGGCCACATTCCAGCCAGTTCGCCGCAAAAATGGCGAAATCCTGCAGGTCCGTGATACAGTCGTCATTATAGTCGATCATCGGGGGAGTTGGGCAGATATAAGAACCCCACAGCGACAACACGCTGGGTGCATCGCCCTGGGCAGGCAGGATGCCTTTCCACACCGAGAAGTCATCAACCATGCCGTCCGGTGCCGTGAACGCGGCTTCACCAAAGACGTCCGGACTCAGGGCCGCAACGCTTGCGTCAATCATGCCGGCGTCAAGCGTCGCTAAGGTATTCTTCAAGGCGCCGTCGACATACATATCAATGGTATTGGTCCAGCCGTTGCCTACCAACGTCAGCATATGCCATTTGTTTAATGTTATCGCGCCTTCGAATCCACTATAGGTCCAGGCCGTACCGCTCCAGCCGCGGAGTAATTGAGGTTCCAGCGTATCGCCATCAATAACGATATACCGCGGAGTTGTATTGGCTGTGGCACCCGGATCACTCCAGACATCACCCACGCCGCCCAGAATGATTTTGGTGTTGGCCGCGGCGGAATTTAGATAAACCCACACATTCAACGCATAGGCGTTATAATTGGAAATATCCGGCGACAAGGCTCCGGAAAGAACTTCCGCATCGGCATTATTGCCGGCGCCGACAAACGACAACGCGTTATCGCCGGTGTCGCCGGTATTGCCCCCATCAACCATCCACTGAGTGCCGGTAAACCAGCTGCCTAATACGCCGCTGTTGCCGTAAATGGTGGAATCACCCGCGGCCATGCCGGAGCTTTCATCCAGACGCCATTCCAGTATCATTTCAGGAGCCGCCAGTGGCTGCTGGAAAGTAATTGCATCAAAATACATCGTTACCGCCGCGTTTACCACAAATTCCAGTGTTTTAAGATTGTTGGGATCTCCAAACTCGCGGTTGATGCGCAGTTCCGTCCAATCCGTTTCCCGGGTAGCACCCATGACGGTTTCTTCCGCCACGACAGTGCTATCTTCAATCTTTACACGCACGGTCAGATTCCCGGAGGGGTTACTGACGTTTCCTTTATACCATAAGGCGATATCCATGCCGTCATATAGAGCGTAATAGCTAGACACGAAAGATGCGGTCTTGGAAACCGTGCCTGCACCGGCGGTCTGCACCCGCAGCGCCTGGGCGCCCTCATATACTTCGGTGGTTTCCAAATCGATGGAACCGGATGAGGTGCTCCATAATGTGGTTAATTCACTGTTATCCGCATAATGTTCGAATCCATCCGGAATAAAATCAGGCACTTCAACAAACGCCAGACCTTCAAACCGCGAACGGTTGGTTGATAGTTCAGCGATGTTGTCTAAATCGACGGAAACCGAAGTAACACCGCTGACCTGACCTAGCTTAACCTCCAGACCCCAGCCCTCGCCGAATATAACATCGGCATCCACCGAATAATAGGTAACCAATGGTTCTCCTGAAAAAGCCGCCAGTGTAGGCCATGTTGTTTCATAGGATCTATAAACCAGATATACGTCATACGTTTTTGCGGCGTCGAGAATATCCACCGTCATGGTCAACTGCGGAGGAAGATCGAGAGAACTTGAGCTATAACCCTCAAAAAAGTCTCCATCGATTACCCCTGTTTCAGTAACAATGCGGTCGGTCCATTTGCCGTGGGTGCCGCTTGTGCTGCGGCTGTGCCATGTGGCCAGACTGTCGGGATAGGGATAGGTCGCTGTATCCGTCGGCCAGATGTTGGCGATAGCCGGATCCGTGGTAAAGGCATCCGCCTCAACATAGAAATCACCGACAAATTCCGTATAACCGTAAGCCCCGGCCGGATCCCGAATTTCATCGCCCGTAAAAAAGATTTTTGCGGAAGCACCGGACATACTCAAACCAATAACCAGCAATGCCCATAAAATAGTATTTTTGATAATCATTACTTTACCTCTTCCTGAATCATAGTTTTAACAATACTCACCGAAACGACTTCATGCTTCAATGGTTACCTCCTTCTCGTTGTATGTCCGGAAATTATGTTAACACTCCTTACTCTAAAATATGCTTTCATGCATCTTTCGCATTAACAGCAAAACATAATCCTCCGAACATCAAAATTAATTGCTTTGTTTCTTGATTGGTACCGATACATTCTTATATTTCGAGCCTTAATCCCAGGCCGCATAACGGTTATTTCAGCCAGACATTCCCATTGGCATCGACAAAATCTTCCCTTTCGTAATTTTGTTTCTGCCATTTAGGATGCCATTGCAGATCCCATAACTCCGGCAATTCCACTTTACGCGCGGAATAATCGTTGAACGAAGCATTCACCGCCTGAGAGTGACGAACCAAACATACTCGCGCCATCTCACAAAAAAATCCAAAGCCTTTCCCTTGAGGCAAGGCGTCATCACCCGAAGGTGGTATCTGATCAGTATGATTAGGAAAAAGCCCGCTCCAGGTACAATCAATCATCAGGGGCACGTCAGACATTCCCGAACCACCGATGCGACCCCAAAAATACTCCGGCAGATTTAGCAGCATATTAGGGTATTCCGCATAACCATATATATACTGATTGATCCCGTAACTACCCTGCCACCAATACCCCGTCCAAAGCGGCCCCCACACTTTATGAGCACCTCCATAAACATCGTTAAGCACCTCGTCGGGAGGAATGTACCCGGCAACTATCGCCTGCTGCAATGGTTCCCCGCCGGGATATAATAGATTTTTCTCCGCCGAGGGACAAAGACGTATATTACTTTCTTCGTAATAAGACTTTAACGTATGCATCCAGCTATTGGCGTGATCCTTGGACGGATACTTGAGGAACTTGCCTTCCCAATCCGCCGAATAGTTACCGAAAATCAGCGTCCAGGTATGCAAATTTGCCAAGCATACGGTATCCTTGGCCTTTTCTCGTGCTTTATTCAGCGCCGGCAGTAAAATTGACACCAGCAGCGCGATGATCGAAACCACCACCAGCAATTCAATCAGCGTAAATCCTTTGCGTTTCATGATTGAGACTCCTTTTTTAATTTCCTGCCTTTGCCATTCTTTTTGCCGCCATTACTCAACGGTCCGGTGGAATCCCGCACGATAAATCCCTGGGGCAGGGACATGTGGCGCGGCGTGAGATTCACCCCCATCGATTTGGCCTTCATGGCTTCCACCAGCAAGGTCACGGCTTCCCGTCCCAACTGATTAAGCGGCTGTACGATAGAGGTTAAGCGGGGATGAGAAAACTTACATAAAAAGGTATCGCTCAGCCCCACCACGCTGAACTGTTCGGGAACCTTAACACCATAGTCGCTTAGACAACGGATGGCTTCGACACTGATAACATCACCCATAATCATGGCGGTTATGGGTATTTCCCCCTCATAAATGGCTTTGGCCAACCGTTGGCCATACTCCAAATGAGAATAACGTGTCAGGTCAACTTCAAGAGGTATCAGGTCGATGCCGAATTCTCTTTTGGTTTTCTTTTCCAACTCCTTGCTGGCATGATATTCACCCGTCTGGGACTGGGGATAAACGCAATATCCGATTTCCCGATGCCCCAGGCTGTACAAGTGCATCACCGCTTGCTGGAAACCCGGATTGGGATCGACATCCACCGACCAGATGCGTTCATCCCCCGCCGCCGTCCAGATAGCCACAAACGGAATTTTCCGGCTGAGCAATTCCTGCTGAACGATTTTCTTGGTATCACCCAGAGGATACGTGACAATCACCCCATCGGCATATTTTTCCCGAAAACTTCTTGGCAGCTCGAAAGTATCTCCGACCCGATAATCCTCAACGCTGACCATGCATTCATAACCCATTTCTTTACAACCGGCCATCACTCCTTGCAAAACACCCGACCAGAAAACGGTTTCCTCCGGAGCATCCATGCGCTTGTCCCACATGACGCCGATATTATGCGTCCTTCGGGTACTCAAGGCCCTCGCTGCGGCATTGGGAGCATAATTCAATTCCGAGGCAATCTGGCGTACACGGTCTTCGGTTGCCTTACTGGCGCTGCGATCATTATTATAAGAGTTCAATATCCGCGATACAGTCGGTACAGATACACCGGCTCGCTGTGCTATATCTTGTAACGTTGCCATTCATTCTTCCTGATAATGATAATAAATATGTAATAATACGTAAACGTTTACGTTATTTATAATCTATCAAGACCGACTTATGATTTCAAACAATTTTTTCATAAATTATAATATTTTTATCATGAATTTTTAAATAATCTATAATTACTTATATAGCAGATATTTATAAATTTTTATTATTGCTTGCATAAAATTAGGCCGACAAATATAATTCGAGAAAGGTCAAGATAATTTTTATTTAATATACGTAAAGGTTTGCCTTATTATATGGTCTATTATTTACAATCGATTACACTGATTTTGAAAGGGATATGCATGACCAGACAATCCTACCCGACGGCAAATTGGCTTTCTCTTTGGGCAATTTTACTTCTTTCTTCCGGCTTATTGTGCGGGAATCCCCTTCCCTCTGTCAAAGAATGGCAGCCAAAACCTGGAACGTTATCGCTGCAGAAGGTAATTTGTTATTGCAGCGATGGAATGGACCGCGAAATTGCCAACCTTCATGATATTTTGCATCAGGCTCAAATTGAGGTGGTTAATGCGGCCGAAAATACCGAGATAATAACGATTTCTCTTGAGTGTAAGGAGTTGGATTTACCTGTACCCGATGGCGATTACCGGGATAATGTTCTGAATCAGGGATACGAACTGGAGATTACGGAGAAAAATATCCGGATTAGCGCCCGCCGGCCGGCCGGAGTGTTCTATGGGATACAAACACTGCGTCAATTTATCGAAAACGACCGGGAAAAACTGCCCTGCGGCCTCATCCGGGACTGGCCCGATTTGTCTGTTCGCATGATTATGCTGGATTTAGCCCGGCAAATGGAACATCCGGATTATATTCGTCGGGTCATCGATTTTTGCGCCCGTTATAAAATCAACGCCCTGCACCTGCACCTGACCGACGATCAATTTTCCTGTTTATATCATGAAGATTATCCCTGGCTGATGCATCCTCATGCCCTGCAATCCCATCAGGTTAAAGAACTGGTGGATTATGCCGGCAATTTTCATATCGAAGTGATTCCTGAAATCGAGTCACTGGGCCATTGCCGCTCGTTCATTCGCCATCCCCAGGCCGGAGATATCCTCCATCAAACAAAAGCCAAATCTCTTCACGCCATACCTGGTTATAGCAATGTCCTTTGCCCGGCCAGTCCTTTGACAGATGTTTATCTTGACGCCATGTATAAAAGATGCGCGGAACTGTTTCCCAGTCCATCGCTGCATATCGGCTGTGACGAAGTACATTTGGCCGGCTGTACGCGCTGCGAAACCCAATGGCCGGGCCTTTCCCCGGAAAAGCAATTCATGCAGCATCTTCAGCATTGCATCGCTCTGGCCGCCAAACACGGCAAAAAGGCTGTCATCTGGAATGATATGTTCTGGCGCAGTTGGCGGGGTAATAAACTAAATTTCGATATCGCCTCCATTGTCGAGGATATACCTCCATCATCCGTCGTGATTTACGACTGGCATTATTAT
Organism: uncultured Pirellulales bacterium; assembly: GCA_964578395.1. GTDB lineage: Bacteria > Planctomycetota > Phycisphaerae > Sedimentisphaerales > SM23-30 > JAFGBA01. The sequence continues at coordinate 9,337 of CAZOCV010000015.1, read as the reverse complement.
AAAATCCCGACGGAAATCACCACCCAGTTCAAAAGTATGGGTTATGATGTGATTGGATGTCCGGCTCTCATGGCTTCAGGATACATGATTTATCCGTCTCCCGAGCGGCTGAAAAATGTCCAGGAATTTGCTCGTGTCGCCAGGGAAAATAACCTGATGGGACTCAACACCACGATTTGGCTGCCTCAGCGTTATCTTACCGACTCCATGTGGCCGGGAATAGCCTACTCCGCCGCGCAAAGCTGGGCGGGAAGCAATACCAAAAACGCGGAATTTTTTACAGCCTACCTCAGCGATTATCACCGATCTGACCGGGGGAATATCTATAACAGCATCTGGAAAGATTTAGGCGATGTGGGATGGACTCGCAGTAACATTGTCGCCGCCTGTTGGCATGATGAGGCGTCACTTAAAAACGCCGCAAAGCTGGCCCAAAAATATCGCGCTGCGTATGAGGATTATCTCAAAACAATGAATGATATCCGCCGCCGAATCGCCGACATGACACCCGCCATTTCGGACCACAAAACCGAATGGCAAGCCTTCGACCATGCTCTGGGCGTTTACGCCTGGACGATTGAGCAAACGCTCGCCGCCCCGCAAATCGCCCAAAAAAAGCCCGGTTACCAGGAAACGCTGCAAAAACTCAACCAGGGATGCCTCCAGGCCATAACCTGGGTTACGGAAGATTGGGATCGCAATCGCTTTGCCGATGATATAATGGGAAAAGATGATGTCGGCAGCGTCGGAGGACAACACTTGCTCCGTTCGCTGGTTTTAGTAAACCGATTTCACCAGCAATACAAATAATTCGCATTTTAAAGGTTAATCCCATGAAAATGACAAAATTTATACTATGTGCAATTATCGTCTCTGCCGTACTCTGTATGAATTCCTGCACTTACGGAAAAATTTCCTCCAAAGCAGCACTGATTTTGGCCTGCAATGCACAAAATGATTTATTCGTAACTTTACAGACCAACGACATTCCTGTTGTCCGCGTGGATACTGCTGCTCAGGCTGTTGAGCAGGCGGAACCCGGCACGGGAGTGCTGTTGTTGGCGGATGAATATCCCAAAAATACGCTGACATTATCCGATGATATATTTCGCCTCGCCGCCGAAAAAAAACTTCGCCTTTATGTGGAATATCCTTCATCGCTGCCCGGTCTGACGATAGAAAAACCTCGTCGTGTGGATCGCGAACGCGTGGTGGCGGCCTCAGATGTCTTTGGAAAAATGCTGCCCCAATATCGAATTTTAGCTATCCATGATTGTCATTTCGTGATGGCCCAGGCGCCGTCGGCGGATCTGGTCGCCGCCAAAGTTACCGGCCTGGACCGGGCGGTATATGGTTTCGACGGGGTCCCCACCTACCCCGTTCTTTTTGTTCACCCTGACGGCAATATGATGGTGTCCACCACGAAACTCAGCCAGTTTGTCACCGCCCGATATACTCCCCAGGATGGCATTCAGGCTATTTGGCGTTATATCCTGTCATGGCTGGCTCCTCAGGCTGATATTCCCGCTCTAAAGTGGACACCCGTCGTGCGGCCGACTTTCCGAGAAGCAGAAAAATTACCTGATGATGCCGCACGTCAGGCCATCATCCGCGGCATCGACTGGCATACCAACGCCAAAATGCTGGTGCATCCCTCCTGGCAAAGCAAATACGATGAATACCGCCAGGAAGAAATCGTCGTAAACCTGGTGGGGCCGCTTATCGACCCTGCCTGGCCGGCGGGCGATGGCTCCTGCGGTGTTCTGGAGGGCATTCGCTCACAGATAAATTATGACGGCAGCCAGATGGTTCGCTGGTGGCTCCGCAGCGATTCAAATGGTGAAACACCACTGGCCTTCGCCTTGCGCAGTAAGCTTGACGGAGACGAACGAAGCCGCCTGATTGCCGGCAATTTGCTGGATTGGCTATTCTCGAATTCCGGCTTGTATATCAATGATCCGAAAAAACCCTCTTACGGCCTGATACGCTGGGCAACGGACAGCGGCAGCTTGTATGGCGATAATGATATAAAAATCATACTGGGAACCCTGGGAACCGCAGCCCTGCTCAATACCGATCGGTGGGATGAAAATATTTTACGCAATATCCTCGCTAATTATCGCACCACCGGAACCCTTGGTTTTCGCCGTCGCTCCATCGGACAAAGCCGTCTCGATAAAAATGGCTGGGAAACATACTATAAGGAATCCTACGAATGTCTGGCCCCACACTATGAAGCCTGGATATGGGCGTCATATCTTTGGCTCTATGATAAAACTCATTATGAACCGTTGCTGACCCGCACACGCTCGGCCATTGAGAGAATGATGGAAACATACCCTGACGAATGGGAATGGACCAACGGCATTCAACAGGAACGCGGCCGAATGCTTTTGACGCTGGCCTGGCTGATTCGCGTGGAAGACCGCCCCGAATACCGCCTGTGGTTGCGCCGCATCGCTGAGGATATGGCCAAGTGCCAGGCGCCCTGCGGCGCTATCCGTGAGGAACTCGGCAACCTGGACAAGGGCCGCTATCGCCCACCCCGTTCCAACGAAGACTATGGCAAGCATGAAGCGCCGCTGATACAAGCCAACGGCGACCCGATTGCCGATCTGCTTTACACCTGCAATTTTACGTTTTTCGGTTTGCATGAAGCCTACGCCACCACAGGAGAAAAATTATACCGTGATATGGCCGACCGACTGGCGGAATTCCTCATTCGCGTTCAGGTTTCCAGTTCCGCGCATCCGGAACTGGACGGCGGCTGGTTCCGCGCGTTTGATTACGAACGGTGGGATTACTGGGGGTCCAACGCCGATTCCGGCTGGGGCGCCTGGTCCATCGAAGTAGGCTGGACGCAAGGATGGATTCCCACGACGCTGACTCTGCGCGAATTGAATTTAAATCTCTGGGACCTTACGAAAAATTCACACATCGCCCGCCATTGGAACAAAGTTTATAAAGAAATGCTGCCCCCTGAACAAAAAATATCCGAAAAATAATCCATCATAAAATTAACCGTGAGCATAAGCTGTAGATTTTGCAGCATTCTCTCGTGCTTGCTTTATGTCAGGTATTATTTTACGAAGCCGGCGGCAAACGCAGAACCATTTGTTTCATACGAGTCGCATTAGGATCGGTGGTAGTTGAGCGGGCTTGCGGGTGTTCGTCAGTAATAACCTCGCGGGCCTCTTCGATACGCTGGCTGGTCAAGGGGTGGGTCTGGAACATGGCCGCCAACTTGCTGGGTTCTTCTTCGTGCATGGCCAGCAGGATGTCGAGCAGTTCAATCATACCATAAGGGTTATAACCCGCCCGCGTCATGTAGCGGATGCCCAACTGGTCGGCTTCGTATTCCTGTTTGCGGCTGAACTTGAGATCCACCATGCCCAGAGCCGCCTTGGTTACAGAACTATACGCGGAACTGCCGCCGACGTAACCGGCCGCTTCGGCGAGGATTTGAAAACCCATATCCCGCTGGAGGCCGCTGATAATGTGCATGGCGCAGACGTGACCGATTTCGTGGCCCAGTACGGCCGCCAACTGACGTTCATTGCTCATGTAACGCATCAGGCCGGCGGTGACGTACACCTTGCCGCCGGGTAAAGCGAAGGCGTTGGGCACATCGCTGGCCAGCAAAGCAAATTCATAAGGCATTTCCCGGTCGGCAACCGCGGCAATTTTCGCTCCGACCTCCTTAACGTAGCTCTGAAGTGCGGCATCGGGGAACATGCCGTCGAACTGGGCCTCGAACTCCGGGGCGCTATTTTCGCCCATGGCAATCTCCTGCTGTGTCGAAATCAGGGCCAGTTGCTTCTTCCCCGTGGCCGGGTTTACCGAGCAGCCGGCTAGACCAAACATGACCACCATTCCAATCACCGCCATCATGTATAATTTTACGGCTTTCATCGGAAATCTCCTTGTATGTTTATATATATAAGTACTCTTCGGTATTTTATTTTATCCTTCCGGCTTTTCATTGTCCATCTCCGCCAGTACCTGGGCGAGAGTCATATTTCCCAGCGTCGCCTGGGTCTGCTGCCGCACAATCTGCAACCCGGTGTGTATTTGTTTTGTCACCCCCGGCAGCCTTTCCTGCCCATCGCGCTGGTGCAGATCGATGACTTCCAGCAGACCGATGCGTTCGGCCGGACGAGCCAGAACAAAGGTGCCGCCGCTCTCCTCAGCGATACGGCCGATTACCTGTTTATCCTCCAACCGTTCCAATAGCGACGACACGGACTCATCGGGCAGGCCAATCGCCCCGCAAATCGTTTCAAAGGCCACCGGCCCCCGGCCTTTGTGGAAAGGCTCCGCCACCGACAGTGTGGCCGCCAGCATCTCCTCCGGCCCCAGAACCAGCCGTCCGGCCAGGTCCGCGCGCCGCAGCCGCCGCAAATTGGCGGCGGTATAGGACACTTCCGCTCCAAACAGAAGGATGACCCACGACCAGTTCACCCATATCAGAAATAACGGCAGCAGACCGATGGCCCCATACAGGCTGCCCGCTGCGACTTTGGTGACATAGAGGCGAAAGGCCCACTTGGCCACAAGCCATAACGGAACAGCCACTAATGCCCCCCCTATCGCCGCCCGAAACTGCACTCGCGTGTTGGGTACGATTTTGTAGAGCAGCGCCAATAGAATCAGGCCCGTCAACACCGGCCCCAGCCAACCCAAGGCCTCCAGCAGCCATTCCACTGCCCGCACCGTCGCCACGGTCGCGGATATTTTACCTGCCAGATAACGCACAGTCAGCATAACCACCGGCCCCAGCGACAAAACACTCCAGTACATTGTCAGCCGATGGCGAAAACTGCGCGAACGCGGGGCCTCACAAATACGATTCAGCGCCCCTTCCAGAGTCATCATCAACGTCAATGCCGTCCAGATTAATAACAGTACGCCCACCGGACCGATTGTTCCCAGCGTCAGCTTCTCTTCCACGCCGGCAACGATTTCCATAATTTTATCGGAAGCACTGAAGTTTTCTTCCCCCTCGCCCATGGAAATCTGGCCAATCCCCGCGGCGTCGAGAAAATCCCGCAGGTCGGTTTTGCTGTTTTCCAGCACGCCCAGGCTTTTCACCACCAATAGCGCCAGCACCAGCGTCGGCGTCATGGCGAAAATAGTACGAAACGCCAAGGCCGAACTCATCGCCATCACATTATGCTGCCACAGCCGCCGGGCACAATAACGCCATAACTCCACCTGGAAACGCACCAGCCGCTGCATTCGCGACAGTTCTTCCGTCAAGGCCGCCGCCGTAGGAAACTTCGTGCTTTTCGCTGCCGACATGAAGGCATCCTTTCCAAAACATGTGTACTGACGGTCATCCTACCGGCATTCGGCGACGAAAACAACCCCTTAGAACCGCAGACGCCTGCCGGCCGTTTTCCCCGATTTTTCTCACTCGTCTCAGGGGCCGGTCTCGATATCAAGATGATAACCTGCATTTGTTTTGCCTACAGAAAAATGTAGATGAGGTGACGAAGGCCGCCCCTGCCCCTCGTCGGCAAAGGCCCGGTTCATTATCTCCGAGGTAAGAACATCTTCCTTGGAACCTGCCGCCAACACCATACCTCGCCGCAACACCAGTACATCGGTTACCCACGGGCCGATTTCCTCGATATGGTGAGTGACATAAAACAAAGCGGGGCCGTTGTTCTGCCGGGCCAGCCGCTCCACATCGGCCAGAAAGGTAAAACGAGCGGCCGGGTCCAGGCCGATACAAGGTTCATCGAGGATAAGCACGGCCGGACGGCTAACCAGGGCACGGGCAATCAATATCCGCTGCTGCTCGCCTTGGGAAAGCGTCCCGAAAGTCTGCTGAGCCTGCGGCGACATGGACACCGCCGCCAGCGCCTCACGGGCACATTGCTGCTCGCTGACGGTAAAGTCCCGATACAGCCCAAGACTCGCTTCCAGCCCGCTGAGAACAATGTCCAGCGCACGTTCACAAACAGGCAGACTGGTTTCCAAGGCCGCGCTGACCCAGCCGATGTGTTTGCGCAATTCCGTAACATCGCAGCTTCCAAACTGCCGACCCAGCACATGCACGGTTCCGGAGGTGGGCCATTCGTACCCGGTCAGGATTTTCAGCAGGGTGGTCTTGCCCGCCCCATTGGCCCCCAGAACGGCCCAATGCCGCCCCGGCTCCACCTGCCACGAAATGCCCTGGAGAATCTCCCGGCCCTGCCGCCGAAAAGATACCTTCTCTAACCTGAGTATGGACATCGGTTTTCTGGAAACCATCAAAGGACCCGGTTGTTAATTTTCCTGTAGAAAATGATCCTCATATTCAATTTCCAGCTTGAGCTTGTGCATGGCCTCTTCCTGGGCCAGCATGTTCAATACATTTTTGAAAGCATCATTGGCAACCGTCCGGGCCAAATCCTGATAAAGTCGAAATGCCGATTTTTCCTTGGCGATGGCCAGCAGATAGGCGTTCTGCACATCCGGTTCGCGTTCATCGTCCAAAATTTTTATGCTGGCCTCGTCCACAATATAACGGGCCAGTTTCAAGTCCGTAACCATATCCGGCGCAGGCAGCAAAGCGGGATTCTTGCGAATAGCCTCCAGCTTAGCCTTATGAGCCATTTCTTCCGCGGCGAATTCCGCAAAGGCGGTTTGCATCTGCCGGTTTTTAAGCCTTTGACCCCATTGATTATAAAAATGCCAGGCCTTTTCCTCTTCGTTGATGGCAAAATCGAGGATTTCCTGTATCGAACCGAATTCCGACATAATCATCTCCTGTAAAAATTGGTCAGTCCCGTCGGCTCACCTTGATATTATAGTAGTCTGATTTGTCTCATTGGTCAAACGGTTCTTTGGCGTCGCCTGCTTTCCATTGCTACAGCAAAGATAAGGATTACACCTGTAACAATCAATTGAACCCAATTTGGCAGACTCATTTGAGAACACCCCATACTTATCACCGTCATGATTAGAGCGCCGATGATGCTTCCGAGAATAGACCCCTCCCCTCCCGATAAACTGCCTCCGCCGATAACCACCGCCGCTATCACATCCAGTTCTAGACCGACCGCCACCGTCGGGTCTCCCACTGTCAGACGGGAAAACTGCATCAAACCCGCCAAACCAGCAAAAGCGCCACAAAAAGCATAAACGATGACTTTGACATGGCCAACCGCAACACCGCAAAGACGAGCTGTTTCCTCATTGGAACCGACAGCAAAAATATGTCGTCCCAGTCGCGTATAGTGAAGCATCCCCGCGATTAATAATGCACATATAATCATCATCCACACGCCGACTGGAAATAACATCCATGCGTGCTCTGAAGGAAGAGTCGCCAATAATCTATTCAGTCCCTTTACGGGCGCATCGATTTTCTGCTCTCCGGCCAAACCGGTGGCAGTACCACGGAGAATCAACATCATACCCAACGTAATGATAAACGGAACAACCTTTAATCTTACAATCAACAATCCTGTGATAGCGCCGCTTAAACCTCCGACAATCAAACTTGTTAATCCAGCAACATAGCCATTGATATTATCCCTCATCAGCATGAGAGCGACCACAACTGTACTGAAAGCCACCAATGAACCAACTGATAAATCAATCCCCCCGGCGATGATGACCAACGTCATTCCCAGCGCGGCAATGCCAACTATGGTCGTCTGCCGACAAATTCTTTCAATAGTTTGCAGACTTAAAAAACGCCACGATAAGTCACAACCCGCTTTTATGGGATTCGTTGTCTGGGCAATTGGGTTATCAGCTAGTATTTGTTTATTAGCAATAAATATTCTGATTGATTCCGTAATGCCAATAGCAACAACAAAGAATAAATAGATCATCAGCAATGCTAGAATCAATTTCAGCCCGCGGGAGCGATACAGGTGATACAACAATGTTGTTTCCTGATTTAATGTGACCCTGTCATTCTTCATGCTATGGTTTTCTCCTGTCCTGTAGCTTCAAGCATAAGTTCATGTTCATTCCATTCGTTCACCGACCGCGCCGGTCCCAGGCGGCCGCGGCACATCACGGCGATACGGTCACAAATTCCCAGCAATTCCGGCAAGTAACTGCTGACCATCAGCACGGCTCGCGGCTGGCGCCCATCCCTGCCGCAGGTCAAATCGTCAATCATACGGTAAATGACGGCCTTGGCCGCCACGTCGATGCCGCGCGTGGGTTCATCCAGCAGCCACGCATCGACGTCATGATGCCCCAGTCGCGCCAACGCGACCTTTTGCTGGTTGCCTCCTGACAAATCCGCCACCGGCTGATGCGGCTCCCGACAGCGAATGCCCAGACGGTCAATCCAGCGATGCGCTATTTTGGCCTGACGCGACGGCCAAAGCCATCTCGGCAGGCGCGATAATGTCATGTTGTCCGCTATCGATAATGACAGGGCCAAACCTTCATCCTTGCGATTTTCGCTGAGATAGCCCACTCCCTGCCGCCAGCGCTGCCAGGGAGATGACGGTCCGCTAAACATCCCAACGGTTATTTCCCCGCTTCGCACGGCGTCAAGGCCGAATAGGCTGCGCAGCAATTCCGTACGCCCCGCCCCCACCAGTCCGGCAATCCCCAACACCTCACCGCGACGCAGTTCCAATGACGCATTTTGCGGCTTGTTTCGTCCCGTCAGGTTATTTACGGTTAAAATCGTTTCACCGGGCGTGCGCGGCGAATGAGGATAGAGATCACCAAGTTCCCGGCCCACCATCAGGCCGATAATTTCATTTGTGGTCAATTCCGCCAGCGGCCTCTCACCCACCGTACAGCCATCGCGCAAAACGGTGACGCGGTCGGCAATCTGGCGAACTTCTTCCAGAAAATGTGAAATATAAACAATCGCCAGCCCCTGCGCTTTCAGCCGCGCGATAAGTTCGAACAGCGTCTTGATATCCTGTTGCGTGAGACTGCTGGTCGGTTCATCCAATATCAGCACCCGGCAATCCCCTGCCAGCGACCGAGCAATCTCCACCAGTTGCCGCGCCGCCGTTGATAGCCGCCCCACCACCGCCTCTGGCCGCAACTCCGGATGCTCAAAATGCCGTAAAACCTCGGCCGCCTTCGCCCGTATCTCCTTCCGCCGCAGCACCCCCCACCGCGCCGGCTCCACCCCCAGCACAATATTTTCCTCCACGGTCAGATGTTCCGCCAGCGATAGCTCCTGATATATCATCGCTACGCCGTCGCGCCGGGCCTGGAGGGGATTTGCCGGTTGATAGGGCCGGCCTTCCAACTCCATGGTCCCCTTATCCGCTTTGATGGCCCCAGATAAAACTTTCATTAAGGTGCTTTTACCCGCCCCATTTTCCCCCACCAGCGCCAACACCTCACCCCCCCGCAC
>CAZOCV010000014.1:15685-26303 GCA_964578395.1 uncultured Pirellulales bacterium | reverse complement strand
GGGCATAAAAGGCCCACGGGCCGTGAATGCGGGAATATCGAGCAATACCGCGCAGCAGTTCCCGGCCATACGCTCGTGAATTTTCCAGTAAAAGCGCGACGCGCGGTAATTGTTTCATGAAGGCCGTTCCTGTGCGTCGGGTTAAAAGGCTTTACCGGCGGAAAACGATATAATGCCCGTCATAAAAATTAGCGGTCAACGCGGGCGGAGGCGCTTTTCATAACTTTTTCCACTTCGGCCAGGCTGGCAGTGGTTGTATCGCCGGGAGTAGTCATGGCCAGCGCTCCGTGCGCAGCGCCGTAATTGACCGCCTGCAAAGGGGTCTTGCCCTGCATCAGTCCGTAAATCAGGCCGGAGGCGAAACTGTCGCCGCCGCCGACGCGGTCGAGAATTTCCAGGTTTTCCCGCGGGTCCGCTTCGAAGAATTCGCCGCCCGTGTAAAGCACCGCGCCCCAGTCATTGATAGTGGCCGTGCGGGCATTCCGCAGCGTAGTGGCCACCGCCGCGAAATTGGGAAACGTTTCGACTACCTGTTTCATCATTTTCTTGAAGTTGGCGGTATCGAGTTTGGAACACTCGGCGTCCAAACCCTGCACCTCGAAGCCTAGCGCCGCGGTGAAGTCTTCTTCATTGCCCAGCATGACATCGATATAAGGCGCCAGGGAGCGGTTTACCTCGCGGGCGCGTTGCTGGCCGCCATAGGATTTCCACAGACTGGGGCGATAGTTAAGGTCGTAAGACACCACCGTGCCGTGTTGATGCGCGGCCTGAACCGCTTCCATGACGACATCCGGTGTTGTCGCTGAAAGAGCGGCGAAAATACCGCCAGTGTGAAACCAGCGGACGCCGTCCTGTCCGAAGATTTTTTGCCAGTCGATATCACCTTTTTTCAGTTGCGACGCCGCCGAATGGCCCCGGTCCGAACATCCCCGCGCTGCGCGAATGCCGTAGCCGCGTTCCGTGAAGTTCAGCCCGACACGAACTTCGCGGCCGATGCCGTCATACGGAACCCACTTGACATATTCCAGGTTAACTCCCCCTTGCAGCATCAGGTCTTCCAGGAGTCGGCCGACCGGATTATCGACGACAGCCGTTACCGCCGCCGCTCGCAGGCCGAAGCAGCGCCGCATGGCGCGAGCGACATTATACTCACCGCCGCCTTCCCAGACGCGAAACGTGCGCGTCGTGTGAATGCGTTCCTCGCCCGGATCAAGTCGAAGCATGATTTCACCCAGGGAAACGATATCATATTTGCATTGAGAAGCCGGTTTGATGTTTAGTGTTTTCATGATGACGTCTTTCTTTAATCGATGGCTTTAGGGTTTTATTTTCCCCGTGTCATATCAGAAAGAAGTTTTTGGTAGCGTTGCGTGATGCGGCCGCAGCGCCCGTCAGCGATTGGCGTACCGTCAATCTGGGTGATGCCGATGACTTCCGAACCGGTGCCGGTGATCATGACTTCCTCCGCGGCGAACATCTCCGCCGGGGTAAACGATTCCTCCCGGACGCCTGCACCCATTTGTTCGGCCCAGGTTATCATAAACGCCCGCGTGATGCCGGGCAGAATATTGGCCGTCAGCGGGGCGGTTTGCAGGGTATTATCTTTGACGATGAATACCGAACTGGCGGTTCCTTCGGTGACCAGACCGGCGTCATTAACCAAAATCGCTTCATAACAGCCCGCCGCAACGGCCTTATGTTTGGCCATAATGTTGGGTAAAAGGTTCAGCGATTTTATGTCGCAGCGTTTCCAGCGAAGGTCCGGGGCGGTTATGCAGGTGGCCGTGGGGCGGCTTTGGGCCGGCGCCGGACGCACCGTCGCCAGAAAATCCGGCTTCCAGGAGTCATTGTAGTTATGAGAACGCGGCTCAACATGCCCGCGGGTTATATGAAAATAGATGACCGCATCGGCCAGTTTGGAGGCGGCCAGCAACTGTCGAATTCTTTGTTCAATGTCGATAATATCGACTTTTGCCAGCATGTCTATTTCACGTAAACTACGCTCTAGTCTGGAGATATGGCGGTCCATGGCGAAAAGTCGACCATTGTAGCTCCGGACCACCTCATAAACACCGTCTCCAAAGTAAAGCCCCCGGTCATGGGCGCTGATGCGCGCTTCGGCCAGAGGGCTGATCGTCGTATCAATCATGGCTAATTCCATGCTATTGTCTCCAATGATGTAAAAAATAGCAGTATAAACGCAGGCTGGCAAGTAAGGCAAGAGCCGGTGTTTTTTACTCAGGTCCATGATTGACCTGAATGGACGGTTGGGGTATAAATAATGGCATGGCCGGAATTGCGTTGTTAACCGATGCTGCCCAGAGGAATTTCGTCTGGATTGGCTTGTCTCTGGGCTTGTTACTAATGGCAGGCATTTTGGCTTATGTCCTGGTGCGAAAGAGGTTACATGGTGACAAAGACGCTTTTACCTCCAGTGACACGGAAGTATTTACGATGGAACAATTGCGCCGGCTGCACCGTGATGGCCGTATTAGCGATGGTGAATTCGAGGTAATGAAAAATAAAATTATCCGCGATGCCCGGTTATAATCCCCGGCAGTTGTGAGATGATGCAGTAGAAAGGATTTGGGTATGTCAGGGACGAGACGAAAAGGCCCCATCGGTAACGGTGGCGGGCGGCGAAAAACCGGCGTATGCAGTTTCTGCGGAAAAAGTGAAAGGGACGTGGGGCCTATTATCGAAGGGCCGGACGGCATTTATATCTGCGCGGGGTGCGTTGATTTATGTTCGACCATTATCAAACAGGAGCGTCGCAAAGTTAACCGACACGCCGGGACGGTGCGAGATGTGCCTACGCCCCGGATGATTCGCGAGCACCTCGATAGTTATGTCATCGGCCAGGATCAGGCCAAGATGTGTCTGTCCGTGGCTGTTTATAACCATTATAAACGTCTGAATTACCTCTCCGAGCAGCAGGATGATGATGACGTCGAGATCGAGAAGAGCAACGTTCTGCTCATCGGTCCCACCGGCTGCGGTAAAACCCTTTTGGCCCGGTCGCTGGCGACCTTTCTGCGGGTTCCTTTCGCCATCAGCGACGCCACGACGCTGACCGAAGCGGGTTACGTCGGTGAAGACGTGGAAAATGTTCTGCTGCGCCTCTTGCAGGCGGCCGAATATGATATCGAAGCCGCCGAGCGGGGCATCATTTACATCGACGAAATCGACAAAATCGGCAAGACCAACCAGAATGTCAGCATTACCCGCGATGTCAGCGGCGAGGGCGTGCAGCAGTCGCTGCTGAAACTGCTGGAGGGTACCATGGCCAACATTCCGCCGCAGGGCGGACGCAAGCATCCGGAACAGCAGTACATTCAGATGGACACCACGCAGATTCTTTTTATCGTGGGCGGCACGTTTAACGGCATTGAGAACATCATCAAAAAACGCATGGGCCGCTCCATGATTGGTTTTACTTCCGAACAGCAGCAGGGACAATCTGAGACGAATGGCTCCGTCGCGCGGCGTTCGGTGCTTAAGGATGTGACTCCTGATGACTTGGTGCACTATGGCATGATACCGGAATTCGTCGGCCGGCTGCCTGTTATAGCGGCGCTGGAGCCGCTGGATGAAACGGCAATGATTAAAATCCTGACCGAGCCGCGCAACGCCGTTATCCGCCAGTATCAGAAGTTTTTCGAGATGGAAAGTGCCGAGCTGACCTTTACGGAAGACGCCCTGCGGGAAATTGCCCGCAAGGCCATGAAGCGTGAGACCGGGGCGCGTGCGCTGCGTTCCGTTATCGAAGAAATTATGCTTAAGTACCTCTACGATTTGCCCGATCAGCCGGCGGAAAGCCGGTATGAAGTCGATGTGGACGTGGTCGAAGGCCGGCGCACATTATTCGATAAGGAGTCGGCCAAAAAAAAGAAGGAAACGGCCTGACCCCGATTGCCCACAGCCGGGGTGCGAATTTGTTCTGCCGGTGAAAATGAGCTGCGCGTTTCCGTATAAGAAACGAAGAAAATAATCAATATATTTAGCAGGGAGTTTTTCTGTGGCTGAAAATGAATTATTTAAAATTTTCACCGGCGTGGTTTTGGGCTTAATCCTGGTTTCTGTTTTGATGGGTTGTCAATCCGTCTCTAAAACAGGAACAAGAGGCGTCGGTTCCCCGTGTGAAGAGTATGACGAATACGCGCGTCTGGAAGGCGATTGTTTGGGCGGGCGCACGTTCAAGGAATTACGCGACCAGTACCGTTACGATTTATACGAGGATTTTCTTCCTTTTCTCGACAAGTATGTTATTGACCATCAGTACGGCGGCTTTATGTGTAATACGGACCGTGAAGGCAATAATATAAGCACTAACAAAAATACCATATTTACTGGCCGGGGCATTTGGGTCTATTCGTTTCTCTATAACCATTTTAGCCGCGACAAAAAACATTTGGAAGTGGCCCGGAAGTCGATTGACTTGCTCATGCGCCAGAAACCCCAGAGCGATGAATTATGGCCGAGTTTTTTAACTCGCGAGGGTGACGTTCTTCCGCCGACGGGGCTTCAACCCGGCCAGGTGAGCGTGGAGGCCAATACCGCCCATAAACACATTTACGGCGATTTATTTATCGCCGAGGGGTTGACTGAATATGCCAAAGCCGTCGGCGACGATGCCTATTGGAATATGGCCAGAGATATCCTGTTCAAATGCGTCAGAATGTACGACCGCGACGATTATGGTCAATATGTTGATTTATCGAGCAATATTTCACCGGAAGCGACAGGTACGCCGGGTCTGAGAATCATCGGGCACTGGATGCTGCTTTTACGGCTGTCCACGCAGATGCTGGAATACAAAGAAGACGCCGAAATCGAGCAATTGGCCCGGCGCTGCGTCGATGCCGTAATGAATTATCATTATAATCCCGAATACGACTTAATTAATGAAGTGTTGAACCACGATATGTCCCGCGTTCAGGCCCCCTGGGGCGATTTGGCCTATACCGGCCACAGCATCGAAGTCCTCTGGATGATTCTGGTCGAGGCCGAACGCATCGGCGATCAGGCCCTTTTCGACCGCGCCGCACGAATGATCAAGCGCCATCTGGAAGTGTCCTGGGATGATGTCTATGGCGGTTTTTATCTGGGCGCGTGGAATGTCAATGAGAATACCTGGGATGTCAAACTCAAAGGCTCTTGGGCGCAGGAGGAAGTCCTGGTGGCGACCATGCTGATTTACGAAAAAACCCGTGCGGCCTGGGCCAGAGACTGGTTCAATAAAACCTATGCCTTCGTACAGGATAAATACCCTCTGCGAAAACACGGCTATTCCCTATGGAATTGCTTCACCGACCGCAAAATTACCTTTGTAAAAGATTATTATCGCATCGAAAATTACCATCACCCCCGCCATCTCATGCTCAATTTGCTCGCCCTCGACCGAATGATTGAGCAAAATAATAAATAGAGCAAAATAATAACTAGCCTGGACGAGACTGGGTATAAAAATATGGATACGGCAGTCGAAACCGGGGGGCGGTTAAACGGTTGCATAATATAATGAAATTGCTTGCAAAAGGTTTAAAATTCGGTTAAACTTATTATGACCGGGTTAAAGGCCGGCAAGTAATATCTGGATTAATATTCAGATGGCTTTGCTAAAACGGCTGGTTCTTTTATAACGTATTATTAGAAAAGGACTTATGTTAACCGACCCGGAGAGAGGACCGCGTGAGCGTGGATACTTCGCTGGTAGTCTTCACAAAACATGGGCGTCGCAAAGACATTAAGCTCAAACGGGGTATTAGTATCATTGGCCGCCGCAACGACTGTGATATTTATGTCCCCCATGCCTATATATCCCGTAAGCATTGCAGGCTTATCCAGCAGGATGATAAATTAACTATACAGGACCTGGGCAGCGCCAACGGCACATTTATTAATAGCCAGCGGATAATGGAGGGGGTCCTAACAGCCGGGGATACTATTTCGGTCGGTACGATGAAATTTATCGTGCAAATTGACGGTAAACCAGAACATATCGAGCATACTGTTTCGGATAATCAGCAGCAGCCTGTAGCTGTTGCTTCTCGCCATGACCAGCAAAAGGCCGTTTCGGATGATTCCGGCACGTTAACGCCTCAAGGTGTTGGCGGGCAGGATCCTTTAGCGGAATTGGAGCCTCTTGCCGGCGACATCGACTTGGACGATAGTTCAATATATCAACCCTGATTTTTGCTGATTTCTTCCCATTTTTATGAAAATAGTCTGATGGTCATTTTCTGCGCAGAAAGGAATTGCGGTAATTTGTCGTCGAGGGTGATAAATACAGTATGGGGGCCGGTGGGTTTGGTTGCGCAGGGAAATCAACTCATCCGATTACTGGGGCCATACCGCCATAAAGAGCAAATTGAAAAGATAATATTGGATGAATTTAAGTCGAAAATCGAAGAAAACGAGTTTTTCGACGAGATTGTTAATCAATTAAGGCAATATTTTGCAGGAAAACCCGTTGAATTTAATTGCACCATAAACCTTTCACGATTTAGCATTTTTGCACGAAAAATATTAGTTGCCTGTTATTCCATAAAACCAGGCAAAACAATTAGTTATAGCGAACTTGCTCAAAAAGCCGGCTATCCGGGAGCCGGGCGCGCCGTCGGCAACGTTATGGCCCAAAATCCGGTTCCCCTTATTATTCCCTGCCATAGGGTAATTCGTAGTGATGGCGGCCTGGGCGGTTATTCCGGTTTTGGGGGGATTAGCTTAAAAAAACGCTTATTATTGCATGAAAATGCGATAGTACGAAAAAAGGCATGAAACATACCGGTCGGTATTATAATGATTAAAAAATAGCCGACAGTCAATGGAGACAAATGACTGTCGGCGGAAGCGCCGCGAAAGGAGTAAAACGCTTCACATTCATTTTACGTTTTTGAATATATCGCCGTCAATGGAATCCGAGGGAATAAATTCTTAAAGTATAAAAATGCCTGTTAAGAAGTATCGATTGTAGCGATAATATGTTATCTGGTAAGGGATTAGAATTTTGCTTAATTAACGTCCTAACCACTGATGCAGGTGGTACCAGCGTACGGGGGGATGCCAGGAAAGGCCTTTTGGGGAGGGAGGTGTGAGAAAAGACGCAGCAGAAGGATAAACTGAAATTGTCAGGGGCATAGAGGGGCCGGGATCGCCATCGAATTGCACCGAAATATTCGGATTGGGGCTGGAAATGGTAATATTTCGACATTTTTTTCGCAAAACTGTATGAGTTTTTTGCGAAAGACGCATAATTGTTGCGGCAGAATGGCATAAAAGAGTTCTGCGACGTGAGCATTTATAAATGGTTAAATCAAGAAGCCCATCGCTGCAATCGGCATTTTTGAAAATTTGCAGTCCCACGGCGTAACGTGAGATGTTCCCCACAAAAACCAAGGCCGGTTCATCGCAAACCACTTCGTCGTCGGCTAAAACGTGCAATGTCGGGAATTGATACTCCCAAAAAGTGCGGCAAATGGGCCAAATATAATCCGTATGGGTGATATGCCCGGAGCGAATGGTATTTAATCGTCTGATAACATCAGCGTCAAAACCCACGCCGGCGACAGCAATAAAAAACCGATTACCCATTTTCCCCAGATCCAAACGGCGGATTAAGCCGTTTTCAAGGGTTTTTAGGGTGGTTTCGAGCGAGCCGTTGATTCCCAGTTCGCCGGCGAGGAGGTTTTCTGTGCCGGTGGGGAGGATGAGCAGGGGTATTTCGGAGCCTGCCAAAGCTTCGGCGACAGTACGAACGGTGCCATCGCCGCCGGCCACAATGATAGTCTGATATTTATTCTGCCTGGCATCTTCGGCAAGGTTATGAGCATGTTCGAGCGACTGGGTCAGGGCGATATCCACCTGGTCGCCGCGTTTTTTGAGAAAATCGCGCAATTGGCGAACCACATCAGCCCGGCCATGAGCGCCGCTTTTGGGATTAACTATAAAAAAATAACGTTTTGCCATTTGCCTCTATTTTATATAACAATAGCTGTAATAATCACTTAACGCCGTTTCTATCGTCGGTATTCAGGCTGGTTTGACTGTAATAAATACCGGAAACCAAGCTTATGATTTTACCGGTAGAAATAGTAACCAATTGTGAGAGCTTATGTTAGGAAATTTTCAGGCATTGCCCATCGTCGTAGGCAAGGCAATAATACAAATACGACATTAGGCTTTTTGTGTTCAGGTGAACAAACCGGGAAGGGGGCGGTTTTTTGAGTTGCAAAGCAGCGTATCCACTTTATAATAAGCGGCTTGCATTTAGGAACGAGTAATATGATATTAAGGCTTAAACAATAAAGGCAAAAGGGAGACTGGCGTCTATGGATGCAGCGGTCCAGAGCATGACGGGATTGTTATTGACGGACGAGGTATTGTCGGAAGAGCAATTCCGCCAGATGGTGCATATTGTGCGTCGCAGCGAAGCGGCGCTGGAACAATTTAAGGAACAGTTGGCTCAGGTGCTGGGGGAAAACGCCGCCAACTGGTCGCGCAGCCCGGCGAAGTCGGCTAAAATTGGCCAGGCGTATTATGCCCTGGGTGATTATGCCAACGCCCTGGCCTGGCTGGAAAAAGCCGATGTCAGCGCCAGCAGGCTGGAATTAAAAGCCAGTTGTTTTCGGCACTTAAAAAAATATGACGAAGCGATATCGGCGTTCGATCAGGCGGGGAGCAAGGGGGGCGACAACTTTGATATGGAAATGGCTATCGTGGATTGTCTGATACAAGCCGGCCGCGCCGATGAAGCCGCGGAACGGCTCAAGCGCACTTCGCGGATAGGGGAGATCCGCGCGGAGCATCATTATCAAAACGGCCGATTGCTGGATATCAACGGAAAGCACGAAGGCGCGATCGTGGAATTTGAAAAGGCGGTACAGTTGGACGGCGGACATACGCGGGCATTATTCTCGCTGGCGTACGCGTATGACCTGTATGGCGACGAGAACCGGGCGATGGATTATTATCGCCGGTGCATCGACAGCGGTCCGATACATGTTAATGCGCTGCTGAATCTGGCGGTGCTGTACGAAGACGCCGAAGATTATCATCGGGCCAGACAGTGCATTTTGCGCGTGCTGGAGGTGTATCCCAATCATCCTCGCGCCCGAATGTTCCTCAAGGACATCGATGCCAGCGTGACCATGTTTATCGACGAGGAGCAGGAAAAGCGTATTGATCGGCGCAATCAGGTGCTGGAGATACCCATCAGCGATTTTGAATTATCCGTGCGTTCGCGCAACTGTCTCAAGAAGATGAATATCCGGGTACTGGGCGATCTGCTTAAGGTCAGTGAAAGCGACTTGCTGGCCTATAAGAATTTCGGCGAAACCAGCCTTCAGGAAATCAAAGTGATTCTGAACTCAAAGGGGTTGCGTTTGGGGCAGATGCTGGAAGAGCCGGCCTACGAAGATGAAGAAGAGGAGGAGCCGGAGGCCGAACAGGAAGAAGAAGACAAAGCCCACAGCGAATTATTGGCAACGCCGCTTACGGAAGTGGAGTTGTCAGTGCGTTCGCGCAAGTGTTTCCAGCAGTTGAATATTCAGACGCTGGGCGATCTCGCCGGCCATACGGAAGCGGAGCTTCTGGGCTGCAAGAATTTTGGCATGACGAGTCTGTTGGAAATCAAGCAATTATTAAAAGATCGCGGCTTGTCGCTGCGTCAACTGGAAGATTAAATTTTACGTGAGGAAGGGATCGCCATGAAAGGGTTATCCCGAAAAGCTGCTGGACTATGGATATCGGCGGCCATGGCGGCGGTCCTGATGGGATGCGACCAGCGCGAAACGCGGGAGATCCGCGTGGCGTCGGCGGTGTCGCCGGTTTTTATCAAGGCTCAGGATGTGGTGATACGGGTTTTCCTTTGGGAAAGCTCGGACATGACGATAACGGGCCGGAAAGGTTCGTTAGAGATATTTCGCGGCGGCGCAGAGGCGGAAAAAGCGGAAATATCAGCCCTTCGTTCCGGCCGGCTGATACGGCGCGACGATAAATGGTTCTGGGCCGACGCCGGGCAGGGTAAGGAGAAAGAACTGGCGGCGACGGAGGCGCTGGTCATCGCGCCGGCACAAGGCTCGATCATCGAAGCCGGTTCGCCGCAGACGGCCGCCTATCGCGGCATTTTGCGGTGCATTCCGATTGGCCAACAACGATTTGCCGTGGTCAACGAACTCGATATGGAGTCGTATCTGTCGGGAGTCGTTGGCGCGGAAATGCCCGCCTACTGGGATAGCCGGGCGCTGCAGGCCCAGGCCATAGCCTGCCGAACGTATGCCTTATATCAGATGCATCGCCGGCGTTCGGAAAACGCCGCCTGGGATGTGAGCAGTGATCAGGGCAGCCAGGTTTACGGCGGCATAAGTTCGGAAGACCGACGGATTGCCGAGGTGGTGCAGGCGACGCATGGCATGGTGCTGACATACGGCCCGGCCGGCGAGGAAAAGCTGTTTCCGGCCTATTTCAGTTCGTCGTGCGGCGGCCATACGCAGAACGCCGCGTCGGTCTTCGGCCATAAGCTATCACCGCTGAGCGGGGTAGCGTGCCCGTATTGTGAGGCCGTAGCCAAACCGGAGCATTATCGCTGGGCGCCGGTTGAATTAAGTAAAGTGGAAGT
>CAZOCV010000014.1:12197-15585 GCA_964578395.1 uncultured Pirellulales bacterium | reverse complement strand
TTTGAAAACGGCCGCGGCTGGGGTCACGGCGTCGGATTGTGCCAGTGCGGCAGCGGCAAGATGGCGCAGGATGGGCGCAATGCCGTCGAAATTCTGGCGTATTACTATCCTGAAGCAACCTTGGTGAGGGCGTATTAGGCGAGCATGTTTTCATTCACTGTCACCAGTCAGGATAATACCAGCCGCGCTCGCTGCGGGCGATTGGAAACACCGCATGGTCCGGTCGATACGCCGGCGTTCATGCCGGTGGGGACGCGCGGCAGCGTCAAGGGCATTTTGCCCGAACAACTGACCCGGACAGGGGCGCAAATGATTTTGGCCAATACCTATCATTTATTGCTGCGGCCGGGTTCGGAGGTCGTGGAGCGTCTGGGGGGGCTGCATCGGTTTATGGGCTGGGAAGGTCCGATACTGACCGACAGCGGCGGTTATCAGGTTTTTTCATTGAGCGCCCTGAGGCGGGTGACGGATGATGAAGTGGAATTTTCATCGCATATTGACGGGGCGAAGGTGCGTCTCAGCCCGACTATCGCCACGCGGGTGCAGAATCAGTTAGGCGCGGATATTATCATGGCGTTTGATGAATGCGCCGCTTTGCCGTGCAAGCGGGAACATCTCGAAGCGGTGGTGGAGCGTACGGTGCGCTGGGCCGAACAGTCCCTGTCGGCGCATCAGCGTCAGGATCAACTGATGTTCGGCATCGTACAGGGCGGAACCGACGTGACGCTGCGACGGCAGTGTACGCAGGCCTTGGTGGGGCTGGGATTTCCAGGTTATGCCATTGGCGGGCTAAGCGTGGGCGAAGGTCACGAGGCGATGGCGGAAACGGTGGCGTTTACGGCACCGCTGCTGCCGGAGAACAAGCCGCGCTATCTGATGGGGGTGGGCACGCCGCGCGATTTGGCCATGGCGATAGGCCACGGCGTGGATATGTTTGATTGTGTGCTGCCGACGCGCAACGGGCGCAATGCCGGGGCGTTTCTCAGCAGCGGCACGATAAAATTACGCAACGAACGATATAAGCATGACACCGAGCCGCTGGATGCGGAATGTGACTGCTATACATGCCGTCATTTTTCGCGGGGTTATTTGCGGCATTTGTTTCTGGTGGGGGAAATGGCCGGGCCGATTTTGCTGTCGCTGCATAACCTGCGGTTTTTTCAGCGGCTGATGCAGGAGGCGCGCCAGGCGATACAGGAAAACCGTTACGCCCAGTGGTCGCAGCGCTGGGCGAGTTATGACAGGGATGCTGCCGCGGATGTGAATTAACCACGCCGGGAAAGGAATCACGATGAACGCAATGGATTTAATGTTAGCACAAGCAACAGAGGCAAAGGACAGCACAACGCCTTCGGCTCCGGAGGCGACGACGACAACGCTGCAGCCTGGAACGACGGAAGAATCGGGCGGAGCGGGCGGCGCTCCGGTCAGCAAGCAGCAAAATCCGCTGATTTCGTATTTGCCGATTATTCTCATCATAATTATATTTTATTTTTTCATGTTTCGCGGGCCGCGCAAGCGTCAGCAGGAACAGCGGGCGATGCTGGCCAATATCAAAAAAGCCGACAAGGTGCAGACTATCGGCGGCATTGTCGGTACGGTGGTGGATGTGCGGGACGATGAAATAGTGCTGAAGATTGATGAGGCTAATAATACCAAGATGCACATCGTGCGCAGTGCTATCGGCCGCGTTATTAAAGCCGACGAAACAGTAAAGTAAACGGATAAAACGGCTCCGGGCCGTAGGATAAGTATGTGGACGCCTTGAACAAGGCAGGCAAAAAGGCTAAGGTATGAACAAAAATCTATTTTGGAAATTCGTACTCATCGGGTTTGTGACATTTCTGTGCATTTGGGAAATCTGTCCCCCGGCGGAGAAACTCAAACCGGGCATTGATCTGGCCGGCGGAACGAGCCTGTTGTATCAGATCAATACGGATAATCTCTCTGATTACGAAAAGAAGAATATCGCCCAGAATATGATACGTATTTTGCAGGAGCGCGTCGATCCGGGCAATAAGATGAACCTGGTGTGGCGTCCGCACGGCTTTGACCGCATCGAGATTCAGATGCCGCTGGCGTCCAAGGAGTCGCGGCAGAAGCGGGAGGCGTACGAAGCGCTGCGCCAAGAGATGGAGGCCGGCAATATTGACATTGGCGCCGTGCGGGAAGCGCTGGTGCATCCTGAGGGGATGAGCCGGGAGGAATATCTGCAGGTTCGAACGCGGCGGTTCGATGAACTGGCCGGCGGCTCGACCGAGCGCCGCGAGGCGCTGGAGCAGCTCAGCGCTGCGCACGATGCGTATAACGCCATCAACGTCGAGGCGGAAAAATCGGTGGAGACGGTGGCCGTTGTGGCGGAAAATCTGCAAAAGGCGGAGTTGAAGGCGGATGTGGTGGGCAACTTATACCGTCAGTGGGATACCCTGGATGAGCCGAATCGGGTTGCTCGAGTGAAACGCCTTGCCGGGGAAGACGCTCAGAAAGAGCAACTGGTGCGGGATTATATCGCCGCGCTGCAAAAGCGGACACAGATGCGCCAGGCCCTGACCGCCCAGGAAGGCGCCAAAGCCAAACTGGATGAGACCTGGGATAACGTTTATGGGAATAATATCAATCTGGATCGACTGGAAAAAAGTCTGGCCAAAGGCGGAGAGACGCGCCAGATGGAATTACAGGCGTTAAGAGATCGCTACGCCGCTTATCCCGAACGGGTGCGGCTGATAGATAATTTGGCGAAGGTCTATGATGACTATATCGCCGTATCGGGACGCCTGGAGGATCCGGAGGACCTTAAGCGATTGCTGCGCGGTTCGGGCGTGCTGGAATTTCGCATTCTGCCCCGACAGGGAGACTCCGGCCTGAGCGATACGGATATTCGCACGTATGTCGAGGCGCTGGAGGAGCGCGGGCCGCGGCGGGCGGGCGATGAGCGATATATATGGCTGGAGGTCAGGGATCCGGAAGAGTTCCGGGGCGGTCGAGGTGAAATTATTCGGGAGTACGCCGGGGGAACATACGTTCTGGCGTCTAATCAGCCCGGTGAAACTTTATTACATGCCAAAGGGGACAAGGAAGACTGGCGTTTGACCACGGTGCGGCCCAGCTACGGACAGACGGGTCAGCCGGAAGTGCAGTTTTCGCTGAGTCAAAATGTCAAGTTTCGTTTTCTGGATTTGACGAAAAGCAACCTGGAGCGCCCGATGGCGATATTGCTGGATGACGGCGTGATTTCAGCGCCGAATATTCAGTCGGCCATACCCGGCGACGGCGTCATTACCGGGCAATTTACCGAGCAGATGGTGCAGGACCTGGTCGATAAACTTCGGGCCGGATCGC
Source organism: uncultured Pirellulales bacterium (assembly GCA_964578395.1). Taxonomy (GTDB): domain Bacteria; phylum Planctomycetota; class Phycisphaerae; order Sedimentisphaerales; family SM23-30; genus JAFGBA01. The sequence continues at coordinate 12,246 of CAZOCV010000014.1, read as the reverse complement.
TGCCGGCGCGGCTGGGCGATCAGCCCATCAGCGTTAATAACGTCGGTCC
>CAZOCV010000014.1:4818-12097 GCA_964578395.1 uncultured Pirellulales bacterium | reverse complement strand
CTGGCGTCGGAAGAAGTCAAAGGTTTTGCGGTAACACTGATGATTGGTCTGGTGGCCAATATGTTTACGGCGCTGTTCGTGACACGGGCATGTTTTGACTGGTTGACAGGCCGGCGCATCATCGACAAAAAGCTGTCGATGCTGAAATTGATAACGGTGCCGCGGATTAAATGGATGTCCATGTCTTGGTTATTCTTTATTATCAGCGGAGTGCTGGTGGTGGGCGGATGGGTTCTTTTTATCCAGCGGAATTACGATAAAGAAAATAACCCGTATTCGATAGAGTTCGTCGGAGGAACCAGCGTACATGTCGAGCTGACGGATAAGTCTATGACGCGCGACGATGTGCAGGAAGCCATCGCGGCGCAGGGTGTGGACAATCCCGCCATTGCTTCCGCTGTCGTGCAGAAAATTGATTCGCCCGATGGCAAAAATCAATATGAAATTATCACGAGTGAAACTAACCGGGTGGAAGTGACCTTCAGTCCGGGCGAGGGCGCCCCGACCACGGCGGAGGCTTTAACGACGCGACTGCGCGAAGAGGCGGATCATTTTGGCGATCGACGTATGGCCCAGGTAACGGTTATGGCGATGGAGCAGCCGGGTGAGTTTTTCTTTGATACCACGCAAAGTAACCGCGAGCTGGTGGCAACGATTCTGAACAAGGCGTTTCCCCACAACACCGCCAGACTCAAGACGCATGATGTAGTGAACGAGGCGGTGCGCAAGGCGCTGACGGGCAAGCTGGACGCACAGAATGACCTGCAGCCACAAAATGTACAGACATCACCGATTACGGACGAAGTGATTCGGCGGAAGCCTTATCTGCAGGATTTTCGCTACGGGCTTTTACTGCAGGCAACCTTTGGTGACGGCCAGAACGAGACGCTGGGGCGATTGAAAGACCGCTTCGACCGGCTGCGTTTTAAGGCGGAGTTTGAAAAATACGGCCGGTTTAATTTTGATCCCCAGGGCGTATTTGCGCCGGATAACACCACGACCGACGATTCAGCATTGCTGACCAGTGTGGAATTGGCGCTTATGCCGGAAGAATTTAATTACCGGATTGCCCAGGGCGATGAATGGGAGACGTTTACCGCCAATGAAACTGAGCGTTTTAAAGGCGGCCTGTCCCTGGCCACGTCGCTGCCGCGGGTGACGCAGGTTGACCCATCGGTAGGGCGTAAAAGCGTGAACGACGCCCTGCGGGCGTTGGTGTTGTCGCTGGCGGCGATTGTGATTTATATATGGATTCGTTTCGGCCTGCCGCGGTTCAGTATCGCGGCCATCATCGCCCTGCTGCACGATGTCAGCGTGACGCTGGGATTTGTGGCGGCGTCGGCCTGGCTGTCGCAGACGAGCATTGGCAAAGCGCTGCTCATCAGTGATTTCAAATTTGATATGAACATGGTGGCCGCATTTTTGACGTTAATCGGGTACTCTCTGAATGACACCATCGTGGTTTTTGACCGCATTCGAGAAAACCGAGGCAAGCTGGCGCTGCTGTCAAAGGATCTGATCGACCGTAGTATTAACCAAACGCTGTCGCGTACCTTACTGACGGGTGTATCAACAATGATAGTGCTGGTGGTGATGTATATCTGGGGCGGTGCAGGTTTGAGAGGATTTAACTACGTAATGATCATCGGTTGTTTAGTAGGTACGTATTCTTCGATTGCTGTAGCCTCCCCGCTTTTGCTGCTTAGCGCCCGATTAGGCGAAGATCGGTCCAAAGCAGAAACCGTGTAGCTATGAAAAATAAATATACTTTACTGGTGCTTAACACAAACCGCCGGGCGTTTTTTCGTCCGGCGAAGCAACCGCACGGAGGTGCAAAATGAGCAGTGAACTCAAATGGGGTATTATGCTGGGAGTTATTGTGGCTGTGGCGGCAGTGTGGTATTTTGTCCAGGACGGCAAAGAGGATGAACCGTTGGGACTGGAAGAACCCTCGGCGCCGGTATCGAGCCCGGTGGTGCCGCACGATACTACGGAGGTTGTCAAACCTGAACCTGCCGTTATTGAACAGCCTCAACCGAAACCGGCGGAGGTGACAACCCTTACGCCCAGTGTTTCGCCGGCTCCGTCCGCCAATACCGATATCATTGTTGCTGTGCCGGCGCCGACAACTCCTTCTACTCCCACGCCGCCGGTGCAGGAGACGAAGCCCGTGGCAGCAGAAACACCCGCAAGCATTACTCAGGAGCCTCGTTATCATATTGTGAAAAGAGGCGAAACCCTGACCGAGATTTCCGAGCTTTATTACGGCGAAGGGCGATTCTGGAAAGTCATTCGTGACGCTAATAAAACGCTTATCACCAATGAAAATGTGGTGAAAGAAGGCTGGAAATTGAAGATTCCTTATCCTGGTGAAGTTGCGGGATTGACGCGATAACGCAGAAATTATCGGACGTGGACCGGTCAGATATCTTCGATTTGCCTAAGGAGATTTTATATTTTAAACTGTTAATATCAGTATAGCAAAGCCCGCGACGCCAAAGGTCGCGATTGGGAGGCACGAATCCGGGTGTGTGTACACCTGTGTTCGTGTCTCCCTTTTTTTATGGTTGCGGGCTGTTGTTGGCGGCGTGGCGGTATGCGCTGCGGCCGTATTTTGGAGTATTTCCGGAAAGGAAAATAACGCCGCATCGTTTCGGCTGCGGAGACGATGCGCGCCGGGAGAAAACCGCAGTTGGAGGCCATTGTTCTATGAGTACATTATTTAACAGCAGCGGCTTTTATTCACTGGTCCACAGCCTTAGCAGTCTCAATACGCAACTGGCGATGTCCAATTTGCGGCTGAGTACGGGCCAGCGGATTAATTCCGGGGCGGACGACCCGGCGGGAATTATTGCGGTGGCCAACTTCGATAATGAAATCGCCCAGCTCGAAGCTGCGACGCGAAATGGGGAGCGTATAAATAGTATTATTGACACGGCAGACGGCGCCATGAGTCAGATTCAGTCATTACTGGGTACGATTCAGTCAAAAGCATTGTCCGCTTCGGGGTCCACGGTGACGGCGGAAGAAAAGGCGGCTTACCAGGCGGAAATTGATGCAGCCATTGATTCCATCGACCGTCTCGTCAATACGACCACGTTCAATGATGTGCGTTTATTGGACGGGGGGCTGAGTTACACCACCAGCGGCGTTGATAACGCCAAACTCGCGGATGTGCGGGTGCATGCGGCGGATAGCTCGACGGGATCGATTACGCTGGCCGTGAGCGTTGTCGGCGCCGCGGAGAAGGCGGAAATTGCCTACGATGACGGGGTGCTTGTGGATGAGGTTACGTTCACCCTGACGGGGGAAAATGGCTGCGAAGAATTTACCTTTGCCGCCGGCACGACGATCGATACCATCGCCGCCGCAGTCAACGCCGCCAGCGATACCACGGGCGTGGAAGCGGAAGTGGATACCGATTTGTACTTTCGTTCGGTTGAATACGGGGAGGATAAGTCAGTCAGCATCGAGGTAACGTCCGGAACGTTCGCCATGGCGGGCGGCGTTACCAGCGACGACGGGGTGGATGCGACGGTGACGGTGAACGGCCAGACCGCCCTCGCTGACGGGCTGAATGTCAGTTTCAGTGCGGCTAATGTGTCGGTTAGTTTCACCCTTAAGGAAAGTTTCGGTGCGGTCGGCGGCGGTTCGGAAACCTTTACGGTGACCGGCGGCGGAACAAACTGGGCTTTGGCGCCGGCCTCGTCTTTTGAGATTAATTACGGCATGAATTCACTGGCATCCGGCCGGCTCGGTACGGATGAACTGGGATATCTGTCGAGCCTGAAAAGCGGGGGGGCTAATGATATTAGTTCAGGTCATTGCCAGCAGGCGGCCAATATCGCCTCCAAAGCTTCGCTCCAGGTTTCGACGGAGCGGGCGCGCCTTGGGGCTATCAAGGCGTATTCGGTGGAAACCACGCTTAGCTCGATGGCCGTCACTAAAACGGCGCTGCTCAGCGCCCGCAGCAGCATCATGGATATTGATTATGCGGAGGAATCCGCGCGGAACAATCGGTTGCAGGTATTGACTCAGGCAACCACATCTCTGCTGGCGGCCTTCAATCAAAATACCGCGACCATGTTATCGCTGTTGCTGCGTTAGAGAAGATACTTTCGCAACAGGGACTAATTATTAACGGGGACAGCAAGGGGGGCCGCGGCGTCGATGCAGGCGGAAACACGCCGCAGTTCATCCCGGAGGGAAGGCATATCAAACGTTAGCAAGTGATCGGCAATGTCGGGGTCAAACTGAGTGCCGGCGAAGCGGCGGATTTCACAAAAAGCGGCATCCAGAGGCAAAGCGCGGCGATAGGTGCGATTGCTGATCATGGCGTCGAAGGAATCGGCTAACTGCACGATGCGCCCGGTGAGCGGGATGCGGCGTCCGGAAAGGCCCTGGGGATAACCACCGCCGTCGAAGCGTTCATGATGGCTCAGGACGCCGGGGGTCACCGCCGCCATTTGCTTGATTCCTGAAAGGATGTCGGCGCCGATGCGGGGATGCCGGCGGATTTCGTCGAATTCATCATTTTCCAAACGTCCGGGTTTACCAAGGACGGCTTCGCGCACGCCGATTTTGCCGATATCATGCAGCAGGCCGGTGAGATACGTGGTCTCAATATCCTGGGCGGACAGATTCATCTTTTGGGCCAGACGGCGCGCGATGACGGCCACCCGTTCAGAATGACCGTGGGTGTAGGGATCTTTAGCGTCGATACTTCGCGTCAGCGCGCCCAGCGAGCCAAGCAATAATTCATGCATGTCGCGGTATAAATTTACATTTTCCAGATAGACGGCGGCGTCGGCGGCGACGGATTGCAGCAGACGAACATCAAAAGCGTCAAATTCATCTTTGCTCATTTTATTGACGGCGACGAGCATGGCGTCAGGATTATGGCCGGATCCGATAGGAGCGGCCAGAATGCTGCGCAAGCCGCGCGGCCAGACGTATTGCGGCGGATTCGCCGCTGCCGCGTCGCACAACACTCCGGCGCTGGTACGCAGGATATGGTTCACGGCGCGGGACCAGATAAGGTCGATGATGTTGGCTAGCGCCTGGGCCGGTCCTTCGGAGGCGGAAATTTCCGCCAGGCCGCGGATGCCGCCGGCCGGCCGAAGAACCATGACAATTTCCGCCTGTAAAACCCCGCTCAGTTCCCGGCATAACCAGGGGAAAAAGTCGCTGTGACTTTGGCGCAGCGTCATACGGTCATTGAGCCGATGCAGAAACGATAGTTCCTCATAGCTCTGATCAAGAGCATGGCAAATCGCTTCGAGCGGTTGTGTATGCGGCGGTCGGTGGGTGTTCATAATACCGCCTTGCCTCAGACCGGCGCTGCCGCCAGCAGATATTCGATATGGCGGATAACTTCACGCGAACTAAAGGGTTTGTAGATGCATTTTTCGATGCCCAGTTCCTGCAGCGTCCGGGGATCAAGGGCGTAACCGCGGGCCGTCAGCAGCACGACCGGAATCATCTGGGTCTCATCCAATTGCCGCAGCCGCCGGGTCAGTTCCAGGCCCGATAATCGCGGCATGCGATAATCCGTGATAATCACGTCCGGTTTTTCTATCTGGGCCAGTTCTAGGGCTTGGGCGCCGTCGGAGGCGCTAATGACCTCATAACCGGCGGCTTTGAGCCGATAGGCCAACACATAAAGAATATGAATTTCATCATCCACAATAAGGATTTTCGGACTTTGACGAAACATTGCAAATCTCCAAGCAGTGCGGCGGACTCGGGTACAACTATATCCACTGGAAAAAGCCCACGTGCTTTCCAGCGCGAATCCGTCATATTTATCATCGGTCGATGAGGGGGGCGATTTAAGGCAGAAATGCTTTTTTGAGCGGATATTTGCATTGCCGGGGGTTACCAAAACTGCCTGATCGTAATAATCCCTGCGGAAAAATAAAGAATGAAACGATTGTTGCGCTTGTGCCGGATAGAGCGACGATAACAGCAAAGGCCAAAGATATAAAAAAACCCTCGAAAAGGATCGAGGGTTAAAAGCCGGTTGATATGTGATAGTTTACATTCACATCGTTGAATGAGGGCTTGTGGACCCGATTCGCGTAGCATCGAGTTTTTGCAGCAAACCGGCGGCAAGGGCATCCTGCGGATTCAGCGTTAAGGCGTGCTGATAATACTTGCCCGCCAACTCTTTCTGGCCCATGGCCGCATACGTTTGCCCCAGCAGGCAGTAGGCCAGCGAATCCTGCGGATTTTGGCGAATAACCTGCTCAAAGCATTGCCGGGCGGCTTCATGGCGGCCCTGCTTAAACGCGGTGTGTCCCATAATGGTCAGTGCTTCACTGTTATCGGGCGCCATGCTCAGGGCGCGCTGAGCGCATGTTTCCGCGCGTTCGAAGTCCTGCCGCACCAACGCCGCCTGAGCCAGACGCACCCAAACCACGGGTTTAACGACGTTTTGCCGGGTAATCTGCTCAAAGGACCGCTGCGCTTCGTGATAACGTCCCAACTGCAACTGACAGTCGCCGATGGCCAAATCGTAAACCCAGCGGCTCTGGGCTTGCGGGTCGATGTTGCGGCTGAGTTGCTGCAAAAGGGGCAAGGCCTGCGCGGCATGCCCCTGATGGTAATAGCTGAACGCCAGGGCTTCGGTAATCTGCGGGTCGCCCGGACTGAGATGATAGGCGCTGCGGTACATTTCCGTCGCCTTATCGAGATTATTGCCGGAGGAATAAATCGTTCCCGCCAGCAGAAATACGGCCGTGTTATGCTGGGACGTGCTCATGGCCGGTTCCAGCACCTTCAGGGCTTCATCGCTGCGATCCAGGGCGGCATAGGTTTCCGCCAGGGCCAGCACATACGGCGTATGCTCAGGGGCCGCATGGCAGGCTTGCTGAAAATAATCCAGGGCTTTTTGCGGCTGGTCATACTTTTCGTGAACGACGCCCAGACCGTACATGGCGCTGGTATTTTTCGGGTCCAGTTCCAGCCCGCGCTGGAAACACTGCTGCGCCTGATTCAGGCTGTTTTGCTCCAGGCGGATATTGCCCAGCAGCAGCCAGGCGGCGAGATTATCCTTTTCGATAGCCAGGATATTCTCCGCCGTCGCGGCTGCTTTGGCGAGATCACCGGTCTGATACTGCTGATGGGCCAGATTCAAGTTCAAATCGGCCCGGGCGCTGTGCCAGCGATCAACAGCCGCCTGTTTGTTTTTGGCGTACTGATTCTGGCAGCCCAGCGTCAGCAGTATAAGTCCGAGTATAAGATAGTAAACGTATTTCATGGCTGACCTCCAGGGGTT
>CAZOCV010000014.1:0-4718 GCA_964578395.1 uncultured Pirellulales bacterium | reverse complement strand
TTCAACGACCGTGGTATCGGTCGTTGCCGTCGTATCGTCGGACGTTGTCGTTGTGCCGGTGTCCGTAAAGGTTACGGACTGGCTGGCGACATCCACCGTGGCGGTATCTGATGCCGTTGTGGTATCCGCCGGAAGCGCCACGGTAACCTCGGTTGTATCCGCGGCGGTTGTGCCCACGCTGGTCATCGCCGTCGGAAATACCGTCGGGAGATTCGCGGAGGCCGGCATATTATTTTCCATCTCGATAATCTGACGCATAAAGCCGCGCATCGGACCAAATTCCGGAACGAGTAACTGTTCGCCGCGTAATTCATTGCGGAAATCAATAATTTCCAGGTTGGTCGGCTGAATATCGCAAGCCAGCCAGGCGTCCCAGAGGGCCTTATTGGTATTGCCGGCCGCCTGATGGCGCAGGGCCTGCTGATAATGCCACATGGCCACACGCTGACGGCTGGTGCCCAGCATGCCTTCGCGCGCGCCGAGGCGCATACGGTTGACGGCGTCGAGGGTTTCTTCACCCATAGCGTAATCGACCGGTTCCTTGACGATGTGCGGAGTAATCAAAAAGATAACTTCTTCCTTGAGGTTTTCATCACTGGTGCTCTTGAAGACGTTGCCCAGATAAGGGATATTGCCCAGCACCGGTATCTGCGAACGGCCCAGCGACGTGCGTTCACGGAACAGGCCGCCGATAACGATGGTGTGGCCGTCTTTCACGAGTACATTGGTTTCCACGGCCGCGGTGGTTTCCGACGGCAGGGTAAAATCGCCGTCCACCACAACGCCGCCGTCACTATCTTCGGGGTGCAGTTCCATGCGGATGTAGCCATCGTCCATGACGAACGGACGGAATTCCAGCGTCGTGCCGGTTTCCAGAAATTCCACCGTCTGCGTCGCCGTGGTCTGCGATACTTCGGTGGTGATATAACCATCGCGATTGCCGACGAGCACCTTACCGAGCTGGCGGTTCAGGGTCAGCACTTTGGGATTGCCGAGGGTGACGACATCGGTGACGCTTTCCAGGGCGCGGATAAGAATACCCACGTTATTGGTGGTGACGCCGATGCTCAGGCCGCCGGAGCTGACGCTGCCGGTGAAACTGGTGCTTACGCCGGTTTCCGTGACGGCGTCAGAGTCGATCGCGTTACCGATATTGGTCGTGCTGCCCACCAGCAGGTTGCCGACATAACTGAGGTCCACGCCGAGTTGATTGGTGTCTTCGACGCCCGCGACCAGAATCGTGGCTTCCACCAGCACCTGGGGCGGACGAACGTCGGTCTGGCTGATAATCTGCTGCACCTGATCAAGCACTTCGGGATAATCCGTAACCACAATGTGGTTGGCTCCCGCCCAGTCTTCGGAGCCTTGAACTTTTTGCGCGCCGGCTTCGGGCGTCATGGTGACCTGACCTTTTTGGCTCAGCACCGACGAAATCAGCGCCTCGACGTCCTTGGCCGAGATGTAATTGAGCCGGAACGAGCGTGTCTGCATGGCTTTGGCCGCAGCCTGCATGGCCGCCAGCTCTTTCTGGGTATAAACATAGATAAAGCCGTTCTTTTCTTCCCAGGCGTAGCCGTTGCTGCTCAGCACGGCTTCCAGGGCTTCCATGCCGGTGACGTCAAACAGATTCACCGACACCGGGCCTTTGACCTGCGGGCTGGGCACGAAGTTTTTGCGGCACGCAACGCCGATGAATTTCAGAAAATCGGCAATGTCGCCGCGATGCGTCAGCGATGGGAACACGCCTTCCGCGTCGGGCTTGCCGACGGGGGCGGTCACGCTTTCATCGCCTGCCTGGGCGGCGCAGGGTGTGGCCGACCATACGCCTAATGCGATAATGGCGCCTGCAACTACAAGAGTACATAACTTGGTGTTCATTGTGTTGTTCCTTTTCTCCGGCGAGACTTCACTGTTTCACTTCATGGTTATCGGCCTGGGTCGGGCCGATCCTTGTAACACGAGCCTTGGGTCCGTATGTCCTTACACGGACGAAAGGCACGCGCTACAATTCCGTTAGATTGATTTTTCCGCTGACCGGTTCAACATCGATGCGTATCTGGATGGTTCCGGCCGCCAGAGTCACATTCGCCGCCGTATTGAGCGGGTCGCCGTTGCCGTCGAGCGGCGCGCCGAGATCGTTAAACGCCACCGCGGAGGTTCCGTTGATATTAATATTCGCGATGGTGACGCGGCGGTAATTTTTGTTGGTCGGGAAGGTCATTTGCATCCCGGTATTGTTCACCGGGTCGGTAATGACATTGCCGTCGCTATCCTGCACCTGGTAGCCGTGCTGCACATCATCGAAGACCACCTGCCGCGTTTGCTGCGCGGCAATCGCCAGCGTCTGGGCGTAAAGCAGCACGCTGGTCAGTTCGCGGGCGGCGGCGCGCACCTGCAAATCGCTGGTGTCGCCGGTAGTGCTGATGACAATCGTCGCGGCGATGCCCAGAATCGCCACCACCATCAGCACTTCGATGAGCGTCAGGCCGGACGGCCGGGCGCAGCGGCGGCGCACATCAGGGATAGCACAGGCAAGAGGCATTATGGGGAGGGTTTTTCTCAAGCGGGTGTCCCTGGATTATTTCTGGTCCTGCGGCGCGGGAACCGGCTGGCCCATCGCATCGACCACCATGACTTTCAGTTCGCCCTGCAGCGCCGCGAGAATCTGGCTGTTGGTGGCGTTGAGGGTTTGCAGTTCTGTGGTAATCTGGTTGAGCTGGCCGCTCATGTCGGGCAGGCCGCGTTCGGCGGCGCCGGCGACCGACGTTGTATCCGGCGTCCCCAGCCACATGCCGGCCGCCAGTACGGTCAGCAATACCGCGATAACGGTCAGCAAAACACGGGTGTAGGTATCAATCTGAATTTTCATAATGGCTAACTCCGTTTTTGTTACTTCTTTTTTTTGCCACTGATTTCACTGATGAACACAGATGAAATTTCATTAAAATGTATTATCAGTCCGCCTCAGGCGGATCAGTGCAATCTGTGGCTCTGTGGCTATATATTTTTATTCTAGCTTCTAGCTTCTAAATTCTTGCTTCTTTCCGTTTCAATATTCGTAATACAGTGTACCGCTGCTGTCTTCGCCCGGATTGCCCGCCTTCCAGGTGAGCGTTTCCGGTTTATACACCCAGCCGAATTCGCTGACAGGTGTTTCGGGCATGTCTACACCGTCGGCATAAATCTCAATGGTTGTGAGGTTGTTAACGGAATTTTTAGATGCCTCACTCATATAGGGGCCAAAACAGTATTCGGCTGTTTTGGTTGGATTTGTTACACCGTATTCATTGGTGTAACTTGTCATTTGTTCAATGAAAAGGGCTTCCGTAGGCATACCGCCGCCGACGGGATAACCCGGCGGCACGTCATTGTGCTGCACCATGTAGCAATTTATCTGGGTGCGCATCACCCGCAAATCTTCCTTGAGCATCGTTTCCTTAGATTCCTGGCCGATATTGGTGAATGCTGGCAGCGCAATGGCAGCCAGGATGCCCAGGATAATCACCACAATAAGGAGTTCCACCAGGGTGAATCCTGTTCTTTGTAAAGTAAATGATGCCGCCCGGCGAAAAGGCTGTTTATGATAAACTTGGTTATTCACGGCATCTCCTTAATTTTTTGACCAGACCGTCGGCCCGGTCAAGGTTGTCGTGCAACCCGCCGGGCCGAACGGTTAGTCAAAATTAGCTGCTAATGTAAGTCAGCATACGTTCCTTATACTAAACAAGTATATTAGGGAGTTACTTCAACGTCATTGGGGGAATATCCCATCACTGAATTGCTGGTTGCATCGGTAATGCACCAATCTACGCCATTATCCGAAGGTGCTCCACCTTCAACATTTTCAAACGTTGCATCCTCTGTTGCGTTGGCACAGAACGGATTGATAGGTACAGTTTGAAAATAAGGACCATAGACGAAGCCATTTATTTCGTCCTTGTTATCCGAAATTTCACCTGCAGCGTTGCTGTACTTGGTCAGTCTGTCGATAAGATTAGCATCCTCATATATCCCTGTAACAGTATTCTGCCACGGATACAGGTCATTATGCTGTACTTTGTATAATTCACACTGAGAACGCAGTGTTTGCAAATTGCTTTCCAGATTGGACTGTTTGGCCTCTCCCGAAGCTTCTGTGAACTGCGGGATGATAATGGCGGCCAAGATGCCTAAAATGATCACGACGATCAAAATTTCAACCAGTGTAAAACCTTTTTGTTTGCGTTGCATTGTTTTGTCCTCCGGCGCCTCCGGCGCTCGAATTAAAGAAATATTAGTTACTCATACACACATTCGTACTATACACGTTGTTTTTCCTTCGCGAGTTAAGGGCTGCGTGCTTTGGTCATGCATCACCTCGCCTTCTGCTTTTCAGGTCGGCCCATCGTCGCGTCGGACAACACCGGCGCCGAGCCTTGCCGGCGTTGATTCCGGCCATACGCCTCATCGTCACACGGCGGGAATCACTTTTCCCAAAAAAGAATTCCGACCTCGTCAACATCACGTAGGACGCCGCCGGACTGGCGGAAACGTCCGCCATACGGCCAAATATGCGATGTAAATGACCCCAAGGCAAAATAGATAAGTGGATTTTGGCGGGTTTTTTCTTATCTGGTTTGCCCAGATTCCTGCCTAATCGAGCCAGTTGCTACCATCGTTACAATCGGAGTTAACATGTAACGATTATTACAGCCAAGTGGTTTGTACCGATTCTCCCG
>CAZOCV010000013.1:22668-26720 GCA_964578395.1 uncultured Pirellulales bacterium | reverse complement strand
CGCTAACGGTATAGCTTGCGGATTTTACCAGGCTGTAACGCACCAGACGATGGCCGGTGGTTTCAATGAGACGGGCGACCTCCTCAAAGCGTTCGGGTTTGCGCGGCACAATCGCCAGCCGTATATCGGCCAGTTCCGGTTTTTGGCGGATTTGGTCGAACGCCTTCAGGGCTATTTCTTCCTCACCCGGGCCGGTGCTGCCGACGACCCATAATCGTTGGCTGGTTAGATTTAATTGGTCGGCAAGTTCCCTGGCCCCCGCCACGGTATCCGTTATTTCCGCCGTGTCGTATTTCAAGGAGCCGACCACTTTCACCTTTTCCGCGGGCACGCCCAGAAAGCGAAACCGTTCGGCGTATTCATTATCCTGTGCCAGCACCAGCGACAAGCGGCGGAACATTCCTCTTACGAATCGGGCCAGCGGCTTATAACGTTTAAATCCTTTGCCGCTGCTGATGCGGCCGTTGGCGACTATAACGGGAATGTTAAGCTGCCCGGCGACAGCGGTGAAATTATGCCACACTTCCAGTTCCATCAGGATAATCAGTTGCGGGTGCAGCCGCCTTAATGCCTTCCGAACGGCGAAGGAAAAATCCCACGGATAAAAAAAGATGCGATGCGTTTGGCCGTAGAGTTTTTTGGCCCGTGACATGCCGGTATCCGTGGTGGTACTGATAATAATTTCAAATTCGGGCAAAACTCGTTGTAATTGCTCAACGAGTGTGGCTATCGCATTGATTTCTCCCATGCTGACGGCGTGTATCCAGATGCACGGCCGGTCGTTGTGGCGCGGACGAACAAAACCAAAACGTTCTTTCCAGCCGGTGCGATAGCGTTTTTGCATTAACATGCGATACAGAACCCAGGGGGTTAGAATCAGAAAAAGCAATATATAAATGATGTCCAGGAATACAACCATTATAAACCTTTAACAAGGCTTGTTACCCTGTAAGGGAGTTATCTTAAACGGAAAGAGGTGTTTTGCCAAGAGCGCAAAAAAAAAGGCCTCCGGCTCCAGTCGAGCACGGCAGGCCCGGGCGGCGTCAGCCAACCGGGGAGGTTACACCTCCATCGGCCGGACCGACGGCAAAATCGGTAATCGCGTCGACGACGCGCTATCGTCAAAAGAAGGCCCTCGCACCATCGGAGGAGGGCCGCGGGCTAATTTGCCCAGGGCAATCGAAGCTCATGGACCATGTATTTAAGCTCGGGAACGAACCATACTCAGATGTTCCGGTTTGCCGCTCGCTGCGACCCGGTGAGGCGTCGCCAGACCGCGCGACCAGGCAACCGTCCCGGTCAGCTTCAGTGTCGGATAAAAGAGTCTTCGATTGTCGTTCTATGCAAAATTAAGATATAAATGGCGGGAATGCAAATAACGAAGGGAAACATTCAAAAAATAATCAAAATGAGCGGGAAAAAGGTAAAAAAGGCTGAAATTATCGGGCACGAAAGAATCGCTGGCTGGTTCCACCCTCACCAATGCGGATATGCACCTGCCGCAAGCAACGCGGACAGCAGCCTTCATAAGCCGTTGACGTGCGGTTGCGATAGATACGCTGATAGACCCCGCAGCATTCAAACAATACGCTGATATAAGGTCGCTGCCCCGCCTGCTGAGTGGAAATCTCTCCCTGCGTAACAGGAACCTCCTGGCTCGAAGTTTCCAACGAGCCGGTTTTTATATCCACAATATAGTCGGGTGTCTGCGACATTATCCTAAATATCGGTCAAAAGACGGCGGTAAACTTGAACCGGCGGCATTTTTTATGGCATAATCGGCCAAAATGGAATCTTTATCCGTTGCACCAAAGAAATAACATTCATAACTCCTTTGTAATAAATATGTTACAAAATGCCTCCAAATTGCCGTTTAGCCTGACTTTATGCTTTCCTCCTGGGGTTGCAATGTATAAAATATGAGCAGTTTGTTGATTACGTTTATTATTGACGTTCAAAAACATGGGTATAACACCGGATGTCAGAGTACTCCGGCGAGCCAGGGATGGTTCAACAGGAATTGACAGCGTATATCAAAATAAATTCGGAACGTTGCAAGGGGTGCGGTTTATGTGTGTGGGTGTGCCCCCGGGAAAGTATTAGAATATCTGATACTTCTAATAATATGGGGTATTTTCCGGCGGAAGCGGATAATACCAACTGTACAGGCTGTGCCATGTGCGCCCTGATGTGCCCGGATGCCGTCATTGAAGTGTATCGTGATGGTATTAACCAGGCGGATACTTCCTCCGTAACGGCTGCAGGCGGGAAGGATTGACCGCATGAGCAAAAAAGTCCTGATGTGCGGTAATGAAGCGCTGGGAGAGGCGGCAATACTCGCCGGAGTGGATGGTTATTTTGGCTATCCGATTACTCCCCAAAATGAAGCTACCGCCTATATGGCCCGGCGCATGCCGGAAGAGGGGCGAGTATTCGTTCAAAGTGAAAGCGAGTTGGCGGCCATCAATATGGTGATGGGTGCGGCCGCAACCGGGGCGCGGGCGATGACCAGTTCCTCCAGTCCCGGTATCAGCCTGATGCAGGAGGGTATCAGTTATCTGGCGGGGATGGAATTGCCCTGTGTTATCGTAAACATTATGCGCGGCGGGCCGGGACTGGGGACGATTGCTCCGGCTCAGGGCGATTATTTTCAGGCGACGCGGGGCGGCGGCCACGGAGATTATCATTGCATCGTACTTGGTCCGGCGGGGGTGCAGGAGCTGGCTGATTTGATGCAGTTGGCGTTCGATCTGGGCGATCAGTATCGATTGCCGGTTATTGTTCTGGGCGACGGCATTCTCGGCCAAATGATGGAACCAGTGGAACTGGTGGCGCGGCCGCGGCGGAAATTGCCGGAAAAAAACTGGGCCTTGGGCGCAACGCAAGGTCGCAAAACCAATCCTTTGCCTTCAAAGGGCTTTGAACAGAACGTTGTTCGATCTCTGATGATGGAAGAGGGCATGCTGGAAGCCCACAACAGGCATTTGCAGTCGAAATACGCCGAGATTCAAAAAAATGAAGTGCTCGTCGAGCAGTTCGATGTCGAAGATGCCGATGTGGTTTGCGTGGCGTATGGAATTGTCGCCCGCATTGTGAAAGCGGCGGCGGCCGCCGCCCGCAGCGAAGGGATTCGTGCCGGCTGGATCAGGCCCGTTACGCTTTGGCCGTTTCCCACGGACACCGTCAGCATGGCGGCGGAGCAAAAAGGTCGTGAATTTCTGGTAGTGGAAATGAGCTGCGGCCAGATGGTCGAGGATGTGCGTCTGGCGGTCAACGGTAAAGCACCGGTAAGATTTTACGGCCGCTCCGGCGGAGGCGTGCCGACCGTCGGTGAAATTCTCGAACAAATTCGCAAAATGGCCCCTGTGGTGGTGGATTAAACTAAATGCCAACCGTATTTTCTCGAACGCCGACATTGAAGGATTGCACCACGCATTATTGTCCGGGTTGCGGCCACGGTTTAGCGCATCGGCTGGTGGCCGAAGTGATTGATGAGCTTGATATTCGTTCGCGCACCCTGGGCGTTGCTCCGGTGGGATGTGCGGTATGGGCGTATAATTATCTCGATGTGGATATGGTCGAAGTGCCTCACGGCCGGGCGCCCGCCGTCGCCACGGGCATGAAACGGGTGCGGCCGAACAATATTATCTTTACGTATCAGGGCGACGGCGACCTGGCCAGTATCGGCGCGGCGGAAATTTTACATGCCGCCAATCGCGGCGAAAAAATCACCGTGATTTTTGTCAATAACGCCGTTTACGGCATGACCGGCGGCCAGATGGCGCCGACTACGCTGCTTAATCAGGTGACGACAACCTCTCCGCGCGGGCGGTCACAGCAAAACGATGGTTTTCCCCTGCGCGTTTGTGAATTGCTGTCGGTGTTGCCCGGCGCCGCCTACATTGAGCGTTGTTCGCTGCATAATCCCAAACATGTTCGGCAGGCGAAGAAGGCGATATTGCGAGCCTTTCAGCATCAGCTTGACGATAAGCCGGGCCTGGCGCTGGTGGAATTACTCAGCCCGTGCCCGACCTATTGGCGCATGACGCCGG
>CAZOCV010000013.1:0-22568 GCA_964578395.1 uncultured Pirellulales bacterium | reverse complement strand
AGGGGAGTTTTCGTCGTTCCAGCGTCGTGTGATCCGGATGGCCGCGATGCAGGGTGAAACGGACGATTTCGGCGGGGCAATTCACACGTAACGGCAAAAGGCTGTAGCCTGCGCCGCGCGAGGTATAGAGCAGGCTATCGCCCAGAGTAGTAAATCCGGCGACAAAATCACGGCCGCACCGGCTGTGCGTGGTAAGCGGTCGTCCGCCGGGCAGGCAGATTTGGCCGCCGTGGGTATGGCCGGCGAGAATCAGATTCATTCCGGCGGCGGCCAGAGCCGGGGCGGTCTCCGGGAAATGCGTCAGGGCAATGGTAAACCGGTCTGGTGCGGCCTGTTCCAGGGCGGCGGGAATGTCATAACTTATTCGGCTGGCCCCATGCAGGCCGGCAAGCTGAAGCTGGGCGTTCAGGATGACGGTTTCATTATGCAGGATGCGCACGCCCAGCGGGCTTAATTCCTCGAGCAGTTCCGGCGAATCATGGTTGCCGGATATGGCATAAACCCCCAGCGGAAAACTAAGCCCTTCCAGTAGTTGCCGCCACACCATCAGGGCGATTGCCGTGCGCGGGGCGAACGTCAGGCCTTCGCGGCTGAAGCCCGACTGTCGCCCGGCTTCGAAGGCGGGCGTATCCACCAGCGGATTGCCGATGCGCGTCTGCCAGCAGGAATCGCCCGTGCAGAGCACTGCCTCGGCCCCGGCTTCCAGAACGCGGCGGATGCGCCTTTCCGTAGCGCCATAGCCGCGGGTGTGCATATCGCTTACATGTATCAGGCGCAGACCCTCCAACTCTTCCGGCAGTGACGGGAAACAGGCGGTGATTTCAGTAATATATAGTGGCGGCATGGATATTATACCGGCGGTAACCAAATTGTACGAATCCTGATTATGGCCCTTTTTTAACAGGGGGGCAAGGCAAATGCGGCCGTTGCCTTTCCGGCGGCGCGGGGTTATAATTCCGGCCGGCAACTAAAGGCTGTTATGGAATAAGGATACGGATATACAGGCCATGGATACGCCACAGGATAACACGCGGCGCTCCCTGTTGGGCGACCGGATGACGGCATCGCTGCTGCTGGGGGTGGTGCTGCTAGCGGTGATGGGATCGCTGCGGCCGGACAAGCCCCGCGGCATGTCGCCCAACGCCTACTGGGTGGAAAAGATAAGCTGGCGGCATTGCGCCGACATGGTGATTATGGGCGACTCCCGCTCCTATATGGGTATTTCGCCGGCAATCCTCAATGAGCATCTGCAAGGCTGGCAAATTCGTAATTTCGGCTTTAACGGCAACGGCTTCAACCCGGAATATTTTCAGGCGGCGACGGACGTGCTCGACCCGCAATCGCCCCGCCGGGCGATAGTGCTGGCGGTGACGCCTCATTCCCTGACGCGCAACGCCTCGAATATCAATCAGTTCGTCCAGTCCCGCAACATGTCTCGCTTTGAGCGGTTCTGCACGCTGCGGCTGTCGGGCATGGTGGATTTTTTCGAGCCGATGTCGTTCCGTGATGCCTGGTTTGGCCTGTGCCCCAGTGCCAAACCGTCTCATTCGCAGCGGGAGTATTTCGCCGACGGGTGGGTGGCGACAGACCTTACACCGGAAAGCTATCGCCAGGTCCGCGCTTACGAGAAAATTTTCACCACCCACCGCGTGGACCCGGAGGTGGTGGCGCAACTTCTTGCTCAGGTGCAAAATTGGACCGCCGCGGGCGTAACGGTGTATGCTTTTCGCATGCCTGCCTGTGAGCAGATGATTAAACTGGAAAACACCGCCGGCGGTTTCGATGAAGCCGGATTTGTTCGTTCCTTTGAAGAAGCCGGAGGCGTCTGGCTGACGGTCAACCCCACGGCGTACGCCTGCTACGATGGCAGCCATTTGCGCCGAGAGGCCGCCGAGACGTTTTCCGCGGACCTGGGCCGCCTCATCGCCGCTAGAGGCGGTTATAGTGCTGCCGCCAGGCCCTTGTTCCGGAACCTGTAATATTATGGCTCATTTCGCCTCTGACGCTGACACTAAAGTCGCCATCATCATCGTCACCTACAACGCCGATGAGTTCGTCAAGCTCTGCCTCGACTCCGTACGGCATTATTCCACCATGCCCCATGAAATCATCATCGTCGATAACGGTTCCGAAGTGCCGCTGCGCCAGTATCTGCGCCGGCAGGAAGGCATCAAACTGATTCTCAGCGACGAAAATCTGCTTTGGGCGGGCGGCAACAATGTCGGCATCAAGGCGGCCGCTGACGATGTGACGCATTACCTGCTGCTCAATTCCGACATGGAAATCCGCCGGGCCGACTGGCTCCAGCGGCTGGTCAACCTCATCGAAAGCGAAGACCGCATCGGCCTCGTCGGCAACGCCCAGGCCCGCACCCGCGTCTGGCCCACCTTTGGCGGCGTCGATGGCCAGTGTATGCTCATCAAACGCACGCTCACCGAAAAGATCGGCCTGCTCGACAGCGAGAAGTATCCCTGGAATGGAGCCGATATCGACTACGCCGCCCGCGCCTTCAAGGCGGGCTGCATCTATAAAATCATGCCGCGCGAACCGGAACTGGTGGTGCATTACCGGGGCATGAGCCGCCGCAAAAAACGCGTCGCCCGCGTGGAGCAGGAAATGATGCGCAAGGATGACCGCACCGAAGATATCCTCCGCGCTGTCGGCCTGCGGCCGGTGCGCCTGCCGCGCTGGCTGTATAACCTTTACACGCTGCTGCCCGGCCGGCCGTTCTTCCGCACTACCAAGCGTCAGCGCAAAATCATCCAGGGCAAGATGCTCGCCTGATGGGGTTCTATCAATGACTACCGCCGATATTCGTGTAGAAAGCGTTGCTTGCGACCTTTGCGGCGAAACAGATGCGGATGAGGTGTTTGTTGGGCGGGATTTACTCCATGGCGTACCGGGACAATGGCCGGTGGTGCGCTGTAAAAAGTGCGGATTGGTGAGGGTTAATCCACGACCGGCGCCGGAAGAACTCGGACGGGTGTACCCCGATAATTACAGCCCCTATCGTCCCAAAAAACGCACAAAAATAAAAACCAAACATCGGTTGTTCCGCTGGGCGTGGCGGCATCATTGGGATTATCCTGCGGATACGCCCATGACATTATTTGGGAAAGTAATCAGTTGGCCGGTGTTTGTCTGGTCGCGGATGCTCTGGCGGAATTTCGATGTGTTTCCCTGGCGAGGAAAGGGGCGATTGCTCGATGTTGGCTGCGGCGGCGGGGCGTATTTATCGCGTATGCAGCAATTTGGCTGGAATGTGCAGGGGTCTGATTTTTCCGCACACGCTGTGGAAACTTGCCGCGCCCAGGGTCTGGATACGCATCAAGGTGTTAACGTAGATGAACTCTTCGAGCCGGGACGTTTCGACGTGGTGACGCTCTGGCACGTGCTCGAACATGTTCCCAGTCCCACGCAAACACTGGAGCAAATCCGTCATGTTCTTGCCGATGACGGCTGTCTGGTATTGGCTGTCCCCAATTTCGATTCCTGGTGCGCCCGCCGTTATAAAGAGTTGTGGTTCGGCATGGAATTACCGCGGCATATCTGGCATTTTACGCCCACGACGCTGGAAGCCATGCTCAATAAAGCGGGATTTATACCTACGCGACGAGTTTATCCCAAATTTGGCCAAACCATTCAAAACACCATGAATTATATCGCCCGCGAGCGGGGTGGCTTTTTATCTAAATTGCTGGGCCGTTCGAAACGTTTGTGTATGTTGATGGATATGCTCGAACGCATAAGAGCAACCGGGCCGATTCTGGTCGTTCACGCCCGCAAGAAAAGCTAAACACGTTCCGCCCTGGCAAGAAACTCATCCATTCGTTCGCTGCTAATCAAATCGACAAAGCGGGAAATTTTTTCTACCGGCCAGTCCCACCATTTTATGGCCAGTAACCGAGTGATGGTTTGTTCATCAAAACGCTTGCGGATGAATTGAGCCGGATTGCCGCCTACGATAGCGTAGGGTTCAACGCTTTTGGTAACTACCGCGTGCGCCCCGATAACGGCGCCATCGCCGATGTTAACGCCGGAAAGAATTACCGCGCCTTCGCCGATCCATACATCATTACCGATAACGACATCGCCCTTGCTGAATGAAACCGGCCCGGCGGCTTGCGGCCAGCGTTCTTTAAGGCTGGCAAAGGGATAGGTGCTTACGCGCCGGGTTGGGTGGTTGCCGCCGAGGAGGATGCTGACATGGCGGGCGATGGAGCAGAAGCGGCCGATTTTCAGCGTCGCCTTTTCCTCGCCCCAGGCGTGCACGCGCGGGCGGCCATAGGTATGCTCGCCGATGTCGTAGCCTTTGCCCGCCAGGGCGTCACGAGTATAAAACGCCTTGGAGCGGCCGGTCAGTTTTCGCAGAATCTGTTTGAACGTCATAACCGCAAGTGTAACAAACCGACCCGAATTTGCAATGCCGGAATCCAGTTACACCAGGTCGCACGCCTCAGGCGGCATCCAATGGGCGTCCTTGCCCTCCCATTTGACATTGCAGCCAATCGGGTTGGTCAGCGGCGTGCGGACCGGACGGCCGGCGAGGACATCCTCCAGGGCGTTGTCCAGATCGTTGACGGTTATCTTGCTCATGTTGCGCGGGCTATCGACGCCCCGGCCGGTATAGACCAGCTTGCGCTCGCGGTCGAACACGTAAAAATGCGGCGTCCGCAACGCCCCGTAGGCCCGGGCCGCCTCCTGGCTGCGGTCATACAAGTACACCCAGGGAAAATGATGTGTTTTCATCCGTTCGACCATCTGGTCGAAGGAGTCTTCCGCGTAGGTGTTGGGGCTGTTGGAATTGATCCCCACAAAATCCACGCCGCGCGGGGCGAATTTCTCCACCGTCGCCCGCGTGACTTCATCTGAACCAACGACGTAAGGACAGTGGTTGCAGGTAAAAAAAATGACCAGAACCTCAGCATCCGCGAAATCCGCCAGACGATAGGTCTTCCCATCGGTCGCAGGCAGGGAAAAATCAGGGGCTATATCTCCCGGCTTCAACGTAAACGCCATCGTACACCTCCATTCGAATTAGGCGATTTCTACGGACCAGCCCCAACGGCCGGCCCCGCCTTATTATATCAGCCTAATTCCGGATGGGGCAGGGGGCCGGGAAAATCCGTTTGGGCGTCGGGGTCCGCCGCTGCTTTCTTTTCGCCCGCGCGGGATTTATCTTTGCGCCGTTCCGCCTCCAGCAGGTCGCCCACCGTGGGTTTGGTCAGCGGTTTGCCGTCGAGAATCTGTTTGATTTCATCGCCGTCGAGCGTTTCGTATTTCATCAGGGCGTCCTTGAGGTCTTCCATCGGCTGCTTGTGGTTGAGCAGTATTTGTTTGACGGTTTGATACGCCTCATCCATCAAAGCCTTGACTTCGATATCAATCAATTCCGCCGTGCGGTCGGAATACTCGCGGCCGGCGCCAAAATCCGCCAGCCAGCGGCCGCCCTCATCGTTGCCGTAATGCACCAGGCCCAGATTATCGCTCATGCCCCATTCCATAATCATGTGCCGCGCCAGTTCGGTGGCCATTTTGATATCCATCGCCGCGCCGCTGGAGACATCGTTACAGAAAAATTCTTCCGCCACCCGGCCGCCAAAACAGATTTTAATCTGCGCCAGGCAATACTTGCGCGTATAAAACATTCGGTCTTTTTCCGGCAGGCTGAAGGTCGCCCCGCCCATGTGGCCGCGCGGAATGATGCTGACCTTATGCACCGGGTCGGCGTCTTCCAGCAGCGTCTGCACCAGGGCGTGGCCGGCTTCATGATAGGCCGTGGCGATTTTTTCCTTTTCATCGACCTGGCGGCTGCGGCGGGCACGGCCCCAGCGGACCTTGTCCCGCGCTTCTTCGAGGTCGTCCATTTCCACGAAATCCTTGTTCAGCATGGTGGCGTGCAGGGCGGCTTCGTTAATGATGGCTTCCAGATCGGCCCCGCTGAACATCGGCGTGCCGCGCGCCAGGCGATTCAGGTCCACATGCGGGCCGAGTTTCACTTTACGGGCGTGCACCTTGAGAATTTCATACCGTCCCTTGACGTCCGGCAGCGGCACATAAACCTGCCGATCAAATCTGCCGGGGCGCGTCAGAGCGTGGTCCAGCACGTCCGAGCGGTTCGTGGCGGCGATGACAATAACCTGATCGCTGGACGTGAAGCCGTCCATCTCCACCAGGATGGCGTTGAGCGTTTGTTCGCGTTCATCGTGGCCGCCCACCACGCTGGTGCCGCGCTTGCGGCCGACGGCGTCGATTTCATCCAGAAATATAATGCAGGGCGAATTATCCTTGGCCTGTTTGAACAGGTCTCGCACGCGCGAAGCGCCTACGCCCACGAACATCTCCACAAAATCGCTGCCCGAAATGCTGAAAAACGGCACATCCGCCTCGCCCGCGATGGCTTTGGCCAGCAGGGTTTTGCCGCAGCCCGGTTCGCCGATGAGCAGAATGCCGCGCGGAATGCGCCCGCCCAGCCGCTGAAAACGTTTGGGGTTTTTCAAAAATTCAATAATTTCCGTGACTTCTTCCTTGGCTTCTTCAATGCCGGCCACATCGTCGAACGTCACCTGCACCTGGTCTTTGCTGCTGACGCGGTGGCGGCTGCGCCCGAAACTGCCCAGCATCCCCGCGCCCCCGGCGCCGCGAAACTGCCGGAAAAACAAAAAATACATCAGAAAAATGAGCAGCAGCCAGGGCACTAACGGCAATACATACGTCCAGACGCCGCTGGGATGCTTGAATTCATAAGGCACCTTGTTCTCCAGCAGATAGGCTTCCAGGGTATCTTTGGGATCCGGCAGCAGCGTCACCTTGAATTTTTCAGAGGATTTTTCGTACTCACCCGTCAGCGCGGCAGGTTTCATGTAACCCACTAATTCGGTTTCATAAATTTCCACTTTTTCCACAACTTGTTTAGACACGCGATCCCGGAACTTCATCATGTCTATGTTTTCCGGGCCTTTAAGTCCCCGGCCCAGCGTCAGGGCCAGCATGAGGCACAGCAGCAGCAAAAGCACCCAGTTGTAGGGATTGCGCGGTCCTTTCACGCCATTGGGGCTCAAAGGCCCCAGACGGCGGCGGAAACCATTATTGGACGATTTATCGGTCTCATTTTTGGATGGTTTAGCCATATATTTTTCATTAACCGTTTTTATGATATTGCTCTTTACCAAGGGGATTCCATTGCTTCCACGATACGCACCGCTAAATCGTTGGCCGCTGCCTTGGCGGCGCTGTCAGCGCCGGCGCCCAAAAGCTTGGCATAATCAGCATCGGCGATTATGCGGTGTTCCTGAAGGATAAATTCTCCGCTGCGCAGGTCCTTCCAGCTTACTTCGGCCGCCAGCACCATGCGATTTTCGACAGGGCGGTCCAGTTGCCGCTGCTGGTTGAGGCTGCTTTCCGCCACGGCCAATATACGGCCATACAGAACCGTATCCGCCCGGCGGCGATCTCCCACGACTTTATAGGGACTATGCAGCTCCAGTTGCTGGGATACCGCCCGACTCAGGTCGTACTCGATACCCCGGCGAAAACTGTCATTTTTAAACATTTCCACACATACTTTACGTACGTCGGGCCGGTAAAGTTCCCGGCTTGTATATCCGGCCTGCGGATCGACATTCTGGCAGCCATAACCTGCCCACATCATGGCTGCGAATGCCGCTACTATTATAGACGTCAAAAATATCTTGGTATTCATGGTAAAATTGTTTGTCATGTTTTATCAGGGAGTTGCCGGGTTAACCTAAGGATTTTCACCCGGATTTGGCTCAACCGGCTCCGTTGCGTTTTTTAATGCCAACCGTTCGTTATAAAAGTCCGCAGACTTCGATTTATTGGTTCTTTGATAAAAATCGGCAATTTCCTGCTCTTTTCCCACTAATAATTGCTCGATTTCCGCTAATCTTCCGTCAATTCCCTTATCGGCGGCTTCTTTGGGAAAGCGTGCGCGATATTGTTCATAGCGCACAATCGCTTCCGAAAGGCAGCGGGCATCGTAAAGCGGGCCGTTGTACATACGAAACGTGGACTCGGCGCTGCCGAACATCGCCGGTTCATAAGCCGAACTGGCGGCATAATTATCAATGAGCAACTGATATTGTGCCTGGGCTTCCAGAAACCGCTCTTTTCCAAAATAATATTCAGCTTTTTTCATTAAAGCTCCCGCCGCCAGTTCTGAGCCGGGCCAGCGTTCCGCAACTTTATCAAGCATTTCTAATGACTCGGTTACGGCTCCGGTAGGCAGAAAACCCCACAGTCGCCGTTTGCGCCCGGCGAGAAATTCATCGCAAAGTTCGACCATTTTTTCCAATGATTGCGTGAAATAGGCGCTGGAAGGGTAATTTTCCGTCAAATCATTAAAGGATTCCAGCGCGTGGTAATGATTGCCTTTTTCCAGGGACGCTGTGCCTTCAATATGCCAGGCGCAATCGCCCCAGGCCGGCGCCGGATTATCCTTGCTGATATTGGCTTTTCGCCAGGCCTTTGTGATTTTCATCGCTTTGGCATATTTGCCGGCATCCAAAGCTTGTTGGGCTTTGGTCAATTTAGCGGGCATTTCTTTATCAGATAAAACATTATCGGTTTTTGAAGGCGACGAGGCGCATCCGACCAGCAAGGTTCCTAAAACGATAATCCAAAGTAGCCTGAACATTATGAGTCCCTTCTCTATATTTTCGTTCTCGATGATATTATAGCCGTTGGGGCAGGATAAACAATGTATTGCCCGGCTATTTTGCCAATATAATTCCTTTGGGTGAAATGGATAACGCTCCGACGGCGGAGATGCCGACGGCAATCGCGCCATGAGCATAAACGCCGATGGCAATTGCTCCCCAGGCCCAATATCCCACCGCAACCGCCGCCAGCGACACCACCCCAACGCCCGATGCCCCAATAGCCGCCAGGCCGAAGGCCAGCGCCGCTATGCTGATTGCGCCGAACGCCGCCGCCCCCACGGCGATAAATCCGAACGCCAGGCTGCCCAGAGCGAATACCCCTACGGCAATATCGCCAATAGCGATAATCCCCCGTGCCATGCCGGGTGAACCTACGCCGCCGCGGCAAATATGCACCAGCGGCAGGCCAAAAATCGCGGCTTTGGTCCGATATTCAAAACCGCTCAAGTGGCGATTAATGGACGCTTTGATACGATCCGGATCGTCTGCATCTGCTTTGGGAACAAGTCGCATCATTTCTAATCCTATTGTTTATAATAGGTTATCGTTTTTTATGGTCCGTCTGGTCAGTAAACGCAACTCTGGCCGATTTATATTTTGACCCTGAGGCCTAACTGCGGTAAAGTACCATGCTTGTGTGTGAATTGTCCAGATGTATATTTATTAGTTAATCGAGTCGGGGGCGGTCAAAAGGCCAAGCATTATGAACACCTGTGTCGTGGGTCTGCAATGGGGCGATGAAGGCAAGGGTAAAATCGTTGACCTGCTCAGCGAAAAGGCTGAGTTTGTCGTACGTTACAGCGGGGGGGCCAATGCCGGTCACAGCGTCGTCCGCAGCAAAGACGAAAAGCAATTCGCCCTGCACCTGCTGCCCAGCGGTATCCTCCGGCCGGAAGCCACCTGTGTTATCACTAATGGCGTCGTGCTGGACCCGGAAATTCTGCTCCAGGAAATCGAGGGATTAGCTCAGCGGGGCATCGAAATTACCAATAATCTCAAAATTTCCGGCCGGGCGCATCTGGTGATGCCGTACCACAAAAAGCAGGACCAGCTTAGCGAAAACGCCCTCGGCAAGGACAAGATCGGCACCACCATCCGCGGCATTGGTCCCTGCTACGCTGACAAGGTGACTCGCAGTACGGCCATTCGGGCGGCGGATTTGCTCAATCTCAACGGCCTGCGGGACAGACTGGTTAATATCGTGGAATATAAAAATAAGCTCTTTGCCGCCGTCTATGGTGACAAGGAGCCTATGAAGGTTGATGATTTGATGGAGATGTGCCGCCAGTGGGCCAAACGACTGATTCCGTATTTGACTGACACGACGGCTATGCTGCACAAGGCCTGGCACGAAGGTCGGTCGATGCTGTTTGAAGGCGCTCAGGGGAGTTTGCTGGACCTTGACCACGGAACGTTTCCGTTCGTGACTTCGAGCAATTGCAGTGCGGTAGGGCTTTCGGCGGCGTGCGGCCTGCCGGCTAAAGCGATTGATACTTTCATGGGTGTGGTGAAAGCCTATACTTCACGGGTGGGGGCCGGGCCGTTTCCGACGGAACAGGATAATGCCATTGGTCAGTATATTCGTGATAAAGGCCACGAGTACGGCACGACTACCGGCCGACCGCGCCGCTGCGGCTGGTTTGATACTGTCAGTGTCGGCTACACCATCCAGCTCGGCGGCATCGACAAGCTGGCGATGCTGCACCTCGACACCCTCAGCGGGCTTAAAGAAATTAAGTTCTGCACCGGCTATCGCTATCAGGGCCAGACGCTTGATTTCTTCCCCGCCGAAGCGGATGTCCTCGATAAAGTTGAGTGCATTTATGAAACATTACCCGGCTTCACGGAAGATATCACCGGTGTTACCCGCTATGCCGCGTTACCCGCGGCTGCTCGTCGTTACGTTGAGCGGGTGGAGGAGTTGCTGCAAACGCCCATTGCCATCGTTGGCGTCGGGCCCAGCCGCGAGGAAACTTTGTTTCGCGCATGAGTGGATGCAACCATGAGTAACACAACCGCACAACCCGATGACTTGCACCCGGTTCTGGGGATTCCCTGGCGTAAATTGCCGCGGCACATCGCTATTATCATGGATGGCAACGGCCGCTGGGCGACGGCGCAGGGCAGGCCCCGTCTGGAAGGCCACGCCGCCGGCAGCAAAACCGTTCGCGGCACGATTATTGAATGCTCCAAACTCGGCATCGAATGCCTGACGCTTTATTCTTTCAGCACCGAGAACTGGAAACGTCCGCAGGCTGAAATTGACGGCTTAATGCACCTGTATGCTTTTTACCTCCGCGAGGAGCAACAGACCATTATCGACAACAACATCCGCGTCCGCCACCTGGGCAGCGAAGATCGTCTGCCCGCTTCGGTGATTGACCAACTGCATCAGACCATAGAGCTAAGCCATAATCATACCGGAATGACACTATGCCTGGCCCTGAATTATTCCGGTCGGTCAGAGATTGTTCGTGCAGTGCAGCATCTGACTTCCAAAGTAAAAAACGGTGTGCTCGACCCTGGCGCTATTGACGAGACCGCGATTGATGCCGCTCTCGACACCGCCGGCCTGCCGGATCCCGATCTGCTTATCCGCACCGCCGGCGAAAGCCGCATCAGCAACTTTCTGCTCTGGCAGATTTCCTACGCCGAACTCTACGTCACGGACGCCTTCTGGCCCGACTTTGACCGTCAACAACTCCACACCGCCATTCAAAGCTACGCCGCCCGCAATCGTCGTTTTGGAGGTATTGCCCCTTTGGATCGCCGCGGTCGTTTGTAGAAAATCCAATTCCGAAGAAATCTCGGCCGGCTAAATACAATTGCGGCTCATACCGCACCATTTAGGGGGAACGATATGAGCCGCAATATAAGGTTACAAGCGTCTGGCTGCTGCTTGGAGTTATGCCTGATTAATAGATGTTTAGTATTCCACCGCCGCGGGGAGCTTCTTGGCTTGTTCAATCCATTCGGTTACAGCGGTTTCCGTCGGAACGCGGCGCGTGAGTTTTTTCTCTGTGTTGACTTCGGTTATTTTTTTGAACAGGCTGGCGGCCGTACGATGTTTTAATTCTTTAACAGTATCCACACCGGCGGCTTCCAGAAGTTCTGCGTATTCCGAACCCACGCCGCTGATGCGATACAGATCGACCATATTCACCCATTTGAGAATTTGGGCCTCACCGATGCCGGTTTTCTTGGCCAGTTCTGCGCGATCTTTCTTCGTTTTACCGGCTTTGAGCAATTGATCGGTGTTGGTTACGCCGGCAGCGCGTAATTTTTCGCCATACGTTGGGCCAATACCTTCAACATCTTCAATTTTGTACTGCGCCATTGGGAAATTCCTTTCGCATAAAAAAAGAGATTAAAAGCACCATGAAGTTTTACTTACTCATGGCTTTTTTAATAAAAGCTACGATGGCCATTAAAACCCCGCCGCCAACTCCGCCGCCGGCAATACTGCCTACAATGCTGCCGATATCCGTGCCGCCGCTTTTTGTGGCTATGCCCAATAGTCCCAATACCCAGCCTCCCAGGCCGCCGCCGAGAATCCCGACGATGGAATTGCCCAGCGTTCCCAGAGACAGTTTCTTCATCAAAGCTCCGGCAACATTGCCGCCCACGGCGCCGCTAATGAGTTGAATAATCAATGGTAACATGACACATTCCTTTCTTTTCCAAGTTTTCCAAGTTTGTTTGCAAACGCAAAAAACACGCCTTCCCCATCAGGCATAAGGCTTAAACATAAAAGGAACAGTTATGAAAAATCTTAGCTGTAAAATATGAACAGGTCAAGAATACCTGAAATTATTACCGTTTAAATATTGGTTTCGATGACATTACGTTTGGGTAATTAAGCCGTTAAAGGAGGGTGGGGCTAGAAGAAGTAATGTTTGTAACTATTTATAGAATAATAAGATATGGAGGCTCAAGCAAAAGCAAAGCACATTTTATGTGATATTCAAACCTCGTGGCGGCCGCGCGATAAAGGTTTATTTTGATCATAAGATAGTAAGTCGTAAACATGTTTATATGGGGCTAAATATCACTTTTTTGATGTTTTTTCTGGAAATTAGCGTCAACGTCCGATACTAGTACTGGGCAATTGTAATTGGTTACTATTGACCCTTGATTAAGGAAAGACACAAATGTACGCAACTATCGCTGATGTCGTCGCACGGGAGATACTTGACAGCCGCGGCAACCCGACCGTGGAAGTGGATGTTTACCTGGAAGATGGTTCATTTGGCAGGGCGGCGGTTCCCAGCGGGGCCAGCACCGGCGAACATGAGGCCGTCGAACTGCGCGATGGGGACGCCAAACGCTACGGCGGAAAAGGCACCCTTAAAGCAGTCAAAAATGTCAATAACATCATCGCTCCGAAGATTCTGGGTATGGACGCTCGTGCTCAGGAAGAGTTGGACCACTTTATGATCGAGTTGGATGGCACCCCGAATAAAGGCAAACTCGGCGCTAATGCCATTCTGGGCGTATCGCTGGCGGCGGCCAAAGCGGCGGCTGACCACTGTAACCTGCCGCTATACCGTTACTTAGGCGGGAATAACGCCAATATTTTGCCCGTCCCGATGATGAATATCCTCAATGGCGGCAAGCACGCCGATAATAATGTGGATTTTCAGGAATTTATGATTATGCCCATCGGGGCCAAAAGCTTTTCTGAAGCCTTGCGGATGGGAACCGAGATTTTCCACAGCCTCAAGAAAGTGCTGGCAAAACTTGGTTATAATACCGCGGTTGGCGATGAAGGCGGCTTCGCTCCGGACCTCAAAACCAACGAAGAGGCTTTGGGTGTAATTGCTGAAGCCGTAAAAGCCGCAGGATACCAGTTCGGCAAACAGGTGTTTATCGCCCTGGACCCGGCTACCAGCGAAATGTACGATAAGACTAAAAAAGGGTACTTTTTCTTCAAATCGGACCCGAAAAAGAAGGTTACCAGCCAGCAAATGGTGGATTACTGGGCCGATTGGTGCAAACGCTACCCCATCGTCAGCATCGAGGACGGTCTGGCCGAAGATGACTGGGCCGGCTGGAAGAAACTTACCGAAACCCTTGGCGCCAAGACCCAGCTTGTCGGCGACGACCTGTTCGTCACCAACACCAAGCGTCTGGAAAAAGGCATCCAGGAAAAATCGGCGAACTCGATTCTCATCAAGGTCAACCAGATCGGCACTTTGACCGAGACGTTTAACGCCATACGCATGGCTCAGCGCAACGGTTTTACCGCCGTTATCAGCCATCGCAGCGGCGAAACGGAAGATTCGACAATTGCCGATATCGCCGTCGCCAGCGGGGCCGGGCAGATTAAGACCGGTTCGCTGTGCCGCACCGACCGCATCTGCAAGTATAACCAGTTGCTGCGTATTGAAGAAGACCTGGGCAGTCAGGCCGTCTTTGGCGCATCCATCTGGAAACGTTAAGCAATGGCTCGCCATGCCCCGTTCCCCCGGTTTTTCGGGGGGCGGGGCGGCATTTTAGCTGATGACCAATGACCGATTCGCGTAAGGACACGTCGAATAACGTCGAACAAGGCCAGGGATGGTGGCAGGGGGCGTGGTTTGTCATCTGCTGCACTATCGGCATGGGGGCCGTCGCCATTTCATTGCTGGCGCAACCTGTTTCCCGCTATTATGCCGACCAGCTCGCCCTGCAACGGCAACAGGAACAGTTTGACCGTCTCAATGAGTTGCGGGGACAGCAGGAACAACTCCTTGCCAATGTGAATAATCCTCTGGTGATAGAACGGGTCGCGGTGAATCGCCTGCAATACCAGCCGGCCTTGGTAGCGGTCGCCGGGCCGGGGCCGGCGTTACCGGAGTTACCCGTTTACATGAAAAATGCCGTTCATCAAGTGCGCCAAAAAGAAGCCGCTCCTCCCGCTACACTGCAGCGCTGGGCCGACGCCCTCGCCGCCCGTTCTCAGACGCGCAATCTGCTGCTTCTGCTAGGCTCAGGCCTGGTTATTACCGCGATGAGTTGTTTTTATCGCCGGGATTGAGTTTGGTTTAGCCGTAACGTATTCTAAATAATAGGCTTAACCATTTATGGAGCGGTTGTGGGTGAATAGTCGATAATAATGGGCAGAGCTTCGCCGAATTATAGGAGCGTAGATGGAGTGCCCATATATCGATGCTGATAACTCGCTGTGCAGCAGATATTTAAATCTCGGTAGTCTTAACGAAGCATTTGAATTATGCACGCGCCACTACATGATGTGCCCGATTTACCTGCATCTGATCGACAGTTGCGAACTGGCCTCTCAAGTCGTGGCGGTGGGGGCCGCGTCAGACGAGCCGCCATATCTGGTGCCGTAACCGAAGATGTCACCGTTTGGCCTCTTTGCCGAATCAAACCCTATATGGATTATTTGCAGGTTGAGGCCGGCCTGAGTGAAAATACCCTTCTGGCATACCGTAGGGATTTGGCAAAATTTGCTGATTTTTGCCGCGATAAAAACATTACCCATCCGGATCAGCTTTCGCCCCTGAGTTTGCAGCAGTTTGCGCAATATCTGTCAGGATTAAAACTGGCGACACCCAGTATTGCCCGCCACCTTACGGCCATGAAAATGTTCCTGCGGTTTCACCTGCTAAACAGTTGGGTGAAAAAGGATGTTTGTGCCGCACTGGAAAGCCCCAAGCTCTGGCGTCGGCTGCCCGGCGTGCTCAGCAAACAAAAAACGGTGGAGTTGATTACCGCCGGCAATTCCGAAAGCGAGTTTTTTCCGCGGGATCGGGCTTTGCTGGAATTGCTTTACGCGACGGGTATGCGGGCCTCGGAAGCCGCGAATCTGACGCTTAAGGATATCAATTTCCAGGTGGGTTATATCCGTTGTATCGGCAAAGGCCGCAAAGAACGAATCGTACCTATCCACCAGACCGCTTTGGACGCCATTACCGTTTACCTCAAGGACCTGCGGCCCAAACTGCTGGGCCGCCGCACCACAGAGCAATTGTTTTTGTCCCGCACGGGGCAGGCGCTGTCGCGCATTGAAGTGTGGCGCATTGTCCGCCGCAGCGCCCTCGCCGCCGGAATGCCCGGCAAAATCACCCCTCACACCTTGCGCCACTGTTTCGGCTCACACCTTTTGCAGGGCGGAGCGGATTTGCGCATCGTCCAGGAACTTCTCGGCCACGCCGATGTGACCACTACGCAAATCTATACCCACGTGGACCAGGAACACCTTCGCGCCGTGCACAAAAAATTCCACCCTCGGGCGTAAATTTATCAACAAGTTTCGTAATAACCGATGGTCTTTTAAACTTCCATGATTTCATCGGTTTTGGATTTGAGCACATCGTCGATTTGGGAGGTGTATTTTTTGGTCAGGTCGTCGATTTCTTTTTTGCCCTGGTCGCGTTCATCCTCGGTCATGGTTTTATCTTTTTCGGCCTGATCGAGGAGTTTATTGGCGTCTCGGCGTGAGTTGCGGATGCTGACGCGGGCCTGTTCGGCCATTTGCTTGACCTGGTTGGCCAATTGATGGCGCCGTTCGCCGGACAGCGCCGGCACGCTCAGGCGAATGAGCCGGCCGTCATTATTGGGAGTGATGCCCAGAGAAGACGCGATAATGGCTTTTTCGATATCCTTGAGGCATGAGGCGTCAAAGGGCTTGATGACAATCAGATTGGCTTCCGGTGCGGAAAGATTGGCCAGTTGCTTGAGTGGCGTGGGGGAGCCGTAATATTCCACTTTGATGTGTTCGACCAGCGCCGTGGAGGCTCGGCCCGTACGCAGGGTGCGATATTCGCTGCGGAGGAAATCCACCGTTTTTTCCATGGAGCCTTCCGCTTCCAGCAGAATGTCATCGTAACTCATGGTGTCCTCGTATATGGCATCTATTTGGCGACGGCGGTCGTCACCAGTGTACCGGCGCGTTCGCCCCGTGCGATGCGCGCCACCGCTCCGCCGGCCATCAAATTACAAACAATAATATCAATGCTGTTATCCCGGCACATGGCGATAGCCGACTGGTCCATCACGGCCAGTTTTTTCGACAATACCTCATCAAAGGTCAGCCGATCATAGCGTGTCGCCTCCGGATGCTTGACCGGATCGGCGGAATACACGCCATCAACCTTGGTGGCTTTGATGAGCACGTCGGCGCCGATTTCGGCCGCACGCAGGGCCGCACAGGTATCCGTAGTGAAAAAAGGATTGCCCGTTCCGCCGGCCAACAGGACAACTCTGCGTTCGTTAAGATGTTTAATCACTCGACGGCGAATAAATGGTTCGCATAAGGCGGTAATGCCGATAGCGCTGCAAACGCGCGCCGGCACATTCAGGGATTCGAGGACGTCCTGCATCGCCAGGGCGTTAATCACGGTGGCCAGCATGCCCATCTGGTCGGCGGTAACGCGCCCGATGCCCACCGCGCCGCTGAGGTCCGCGCCGCGGATGAAATTGCCGGCGCCCATCACCACGGCAACCTGCACGTTCATCTGGTGCAGTTCGGCAATTTGGCGGGCGGTGCGGGTGAGGTGTTCGCTCGATAGTCCGCTGCCGCCGGAGCCGCTAAGACCTTCTCCGCTGATTTTCAACAGCACGCGCCGATAAACCGGTGCTTCCATGCAAAAATTCCTGTTTGTTGCTGCGCGGCGATAACCGCCGTCTATAAAAAAGGCCCGAACCAGTGTTCGAGCCTTGATAAGCTTTATTTCTTAGCCAATCTGCAGCCGGGCGAAGCGTTTAATCGTCAGCTTGCCGCCGGCCTGTTTGGCGGTTTCCTCCACCAGTTGGCCGACGCTCTTGGTATCGTCCTTGACGAACGGCTGCTCCAGCAGAACGATTTGCTGGAACCACTTGCTGATTTTGCCATCAACAATTTTGTCGATAATATTGGCGGGTTTGCCTTTCACCTGTTCGGCGGCGATTTCACGCTCATGAGCAATAAGCGCGGGGTCCACTTCGCTGCTCGAAACCGCCAGCGGATTGGTAGCGGTGATGTGCATAGCCAGGTCCGACGCCAGGGTTTTGGTCAGGGCATGTTTGGCGACCGCATCGCTGTCGGCGTCAAGCTGCACCATCGTGCCGATTTTGCCATTGAAGTGCACATAACTGAACAGCAATCCGTCGCCCGAAAGTTCGTAACGGGCGAAATCGCCAACGGTGATTTTTTCCCCTGTCTTGCTGATGATGCCGTTGACAAGGTCGCCGACGGTTTTACCGCCAGATGCAAGCTTCATGAAGGCATCGGCATCCGCCGGGGCTGAAGGAGCCGACAGCAGGGCGTCGGCCAGGGCCTGGGAGGCGGCGACAAAATCGCTGCTCTTGGCCGTAAAGTCCGTTTCGCTGCACAGCATGGTGATGACCGCCACTTTGCCGTCGGGGCGGCTTTTGCTGACGACCTGACCTTCTTTGGTTTCCCGGCCGCTGCGTTTTTCCATGACGGCCATACCCTTTTTACGGAGCAGGTCGATAGCTTTTTCCATATCGCCGCCGGTCTCCTGCAGGGCTTTCTTGCAATCCATCATTGCCTGGCCGGTGCGTTCCCGTAATTCTTTAACGATTGCTGCTGTAATTTCCGCCATTTTCTTCCAAACTCCTGTCCCCCTGCGGCGTCCACGCGCCGCACGATTAGAAAATCTTCGTATGTATCTATTTCAACCGAACAATCCCTGTCGTAACCGCGGCAACGTCAGGATTAATTCGACGGTGCATCCGTCCGGGGAGTATGAACCGTGGTCGCCGGGACCGGATTAGCAGTTGTTTTTTCGCCGGCGGAACCGGTTTCATCCGTCATGACATCAACCGCACGGGCGATGGAAATCCGTCGTGAACGGGTCCGGGGTTCGGATGATCCGCCGCGCGGCGTTTCGGTCCGGGTGGCTTTGCCTTCCAGTACGGCGTCCGCCAGTTGCTTGACGATTAATTCAATCGCCCGCATGGCGTCATCGTTACCCGGAATCGGCAGCGATACCAGATCCGGATCGCAATCCGTATCCAGGAGGCAGACCGTGGGAATATTCAGCTTGCGCGCTTCGCGGATGGCGTTATGCTCGCGGTGGGCGTCTATGATAAACAGCGCACCGGGTAAACGATCCATTTTGCGAATGCCGTCCAGGTTGCGTTTGACTTTTTCCAGCTCACGCCGCAAGGTGGACTGCATCTTTTTGCTTTGCTGCGCCAGTTGTCCGTTGGCTTCCATCGCTTCGAGTTCCTCCAGGCGCTGAAGCCGGGAACGAATCGTGCGAAAGTTCGTCAGGGTTCCGCCCAGCCACCGTTCGGAGACATAAGGCATACCGCAGCGCTGGCATTCTTCCATGATAGCGTTGCGCGCCTGGCGTTTGGTGCCCACGAACAAAACATCTTTACCCGAGGAAACCACTTGAGTCAGGAACTTTTTCGAGCGCAGCAGTCCCTTGATGGTCTCCTTTACGTCAATAATGTGGATCGAGTTGCGGGAACAAAGCACATACGGCTTCATTTTCGGATTCCAGCGGCCGACCCGGTGTCCAAAGTGGATGCCCGCGTCTATCAGTTCGCGGACGAAAGCATTATCCAAAATTTAGTCCTCCGTTCAAAATAAACCTAACTTATGCAACCAAAAAACGTTACCAAATCTCAGAGTCCAGCTAAATTAGGGTTGATTTGCGGTAATGTCAAGCCAAAAAGATAGATATATTGCGGAAACTTCATAAAATCCCATATGAGTTCAACAATGGACGGATATTGATATAACTCCATATAAATAAAGAGTTTATGTTATTTTATCGCATTTTCATCGCCCGGTGATTATATCCGTAGTATAAAAATTCGCTTGGCGGGTAGGAATTAGCCGATGAAATTATGAGATAATATTTTTGGTTATATGTACTGTAGAAATAAGGTGAATCTTTGCAGATTCAGGCCGGCGGGGAGGTCTGAGGCGAACAAGGAAGCTGGACAAGCGTAACTTTTTGTGACATAACATCGAATGCATGGAAGGGTATGGATACTACTGAAAATAAAGGGACAATTTATGGGGCATAGAGCATATTACCTGAGACTATTTTTGGCGCTGATACCGGGATTATTCCTGGCGGAGGGGGCCGAGGTGCAAGCCCAGATTGAGAAAACCATGTTTCCCAACGACGCCCAGGAGCTTTACCTTTTGGCTCGTGATGCGTGGGCGCCGGTGGAATTAGCGGCCTATGGGATCGAGCCGGTCGAGACGGTCAATAACCCGGAGGTGCGGTTACGGCTGGCTTGCGTGCTTCTGGAAGCGGCCCTGGAACTGGATCCCGCCTATCAGGATGCCCGCCTCGATTATTTGATGCTGCTGATGAGTGATACGATTGCCGACGCCGGCCGGGCAGGGGAGGCTATCGTTACGTATTCCAGCGCCCGGCCGCAAGACAGCGTCCCGGTGGCCCAATGGCTGCGATTCCGATTTAATCAGTTTAATGACCGGCAGCGCCGGGAGGATTATCTCCGCCAACAGATACCTGGTTTGCGGTCGTATCCCGTTTTGTTCAGCGAATCTTATACTCAACTGGGTATTTTACTGCTGGAAACCGCTCGTGCCGATGAGGCGCGCAGCGCCTTTCAAATGGCGATTCGCGCCTCCAATTACAATGACGACGCCTATGGCCAATTGCTGGCATTGCTGACACAGCCTCCTCAAAGCGACGATCCCGAACAGCAGGAAAAGATGGAGAATGCGTTTTGGCAGAATATGGAAATTCAGCATATTCTTCGCTGGCGCATGCGCTTGCGGAATAATCCCTTCGATGCGCAGGCGGCGATGAACCTCATTACTTTGCTGGAACAGGCCGGCCGAAGCGATTTAACGGAATCGTATTATCTTCATGTTTTGGATATTTTGCGGCGTGACCCCGGCACAAAACCGCAGCAGTATGACTATACGCTCAAGCGTTTGTCAGCGTTATATCACGCCCGGCGCTATCAGGAAGCGCTTACCGCCAGCAGCGCAGCGCTGAAGGAATGGCCGGACGATCTGCCTTTGATGGCGATGCGTATTCTGGCGCTGAATCAGTCCGGCCAAACCGAGCAGGGGCAGTTACTGCACGCCCGATGTGAGCAACTCATCAACCAGGAACTGGAGCGTAATGATCCTCCATCTTTGCCCGAAGAATGGATTACCCGGACGTGGTATTATGCCTTTGTCGTTCCTGACGCTCAAAAAACCCTGCACATGGCGCAAATAGCCGTGGAATCCGCCCAAGACGGGCCGCAGGCGGCACGCGCCCAAGGGTTGCTTGCCTGGGCGTATTTATTAAACGATCAGGCCGGCGAAGCCCAAAATATCGTCAATACCTTTTCCGGAAATGAAGTGGATCCTCTCACGTCGCTGGTTCGCGCCCGTCTGCTCCATACGCAGGGTAAAAATCAGGAAGCCGCCGTCTTATTGCAGGCGGTGAAAAGCATTCCCGCGCCCGGCGTGCAGGACGCCATAGATATTTACCTGCAGCAATGGGCGTTGGAAAAGGCCGCCGCGGATGAACAGGAAATGCCGGCGGATAGTAATTCACCCGCCAATACCGACGCATTGTTGACCGCTTTGAACGCGTCGTTCAGCGGTGAGGATTTGAATTTTATCCATAAGCCGCAAGACTATTTGACGTTGTCACTGCGGTTTGATACGGATATCTTTTCGTTCGCCGATCCTATTGCGGTGACCCTTTATCTGACGAATGTCAGTGAGAGTTTCCGCGAACCGATGGCTCTGGGGCCAAACCAGGCGGTGGATCCGCTGGTGCTGCTTCAGGCGGCCGTGGAGATGCTGCCGGCCGGCGCCGGTGATCTCAAATCGCAGCGTAATGCGAAAATGCCTGAAAAGATGCAGCCTCTGACGGTTCGTTACCTGCTTCAACAGCGATTGCTGAAGCAGGGCCGGTCCAATCAGAGCCTGGACATGGTGAACATTGGATTTATTCGTCGCGCTATGCAATATAATCCTCAACAGGCCTGCCGCATTACCTTGCAGGCATTTTTGGAGCCACTGCGGGACGAAACCGGAAAATGGACCGCGCGCATCGAGTCGTTGCAGCCGGCGCCGGTGACGTTTATTCGTCAGGCGTATAATCCGACGGCGCGGCGCATGGCGGCGGCGTTCAAACGCATCCGTTCCGGTTCGGCCGATGAACGTATTGAGACGACACGGTTGTTTACGGGGCTGATTGCGGAAGCCAGTCTGGCCGGCGCCGGTCGGCTCAATTATCAACCGCAGCCCGTGGATGCTCAGGAATGCTTCCGGGCGATAGTGGATAACCTTACCGATCCCGATCCCCGTGTGCGGGCATGGTCCGCGATGGCCCTGCGCGATTTACCTTTATCCAAACAACCGCGTGCTTTGCAGCGGCTGGGTGATTTGTTGACGGATGAGCACTGGTTCGTTCGATTCATGGCGATTTACGCCCTGCAGGGAAAAACCGACCTGAGTGAATATTACCAATGGTCCCTTACGTCGGAAACGCATCCTGTGGTTAAACGACTGGTGGGGGTCCTGACCGGGCAGCCGCTGGACGTTATAGATTTGCCCATGCCTCCGCTTGCCGCGCCGGGCGAAAATGACACCGGCGTCGCCTTACCTGAACAACCAGCCCCCGCGAATCTTTAATCGGTTTATACCGGCGGCGACAGATTTACTATCCAGGCATGGCTGATGGACGAAGCGATAACCGCTTGGGCCAAATCGAACCATTTTTGACAGTGATTTAAAATTTCGCTGTCGCTGCTGGTGACGATGTGGGTTGTTTCCTTCAATATTGCATCAGGACTGATAACCACATCCACGGTTGCGGGCAGATGTTCCTCCGCAATGCGCCGGCGAATTATAGCGGCCAGCCGTCCGGAATTGGACACCGGTTGATCCAGCAGCCAGCGCCATTGCATAGCGCCGCAATGGCGAAGGAAAGCGGTGAT
>CAZOCV010000012.1:13948-27502 GCA_964578395.1 uncultured Pirellulales bacterium | reverse complement strand
GGGTCGGCGACTTCGGGGCGGAGTTCGCACAGTTCGACCGACATGAACTTGTCGAACGTGCCGTAGAGGCGATGTTTGCGGTAGAGGGTTTCGAGCTTGCGCTGGGGCGGGGCCTCGTAGAGGGCGATTTCCCTGCCGAGGGCGGCTCCCCAGCGGAGTTCGGTGTTGGCGGCGGTATAGAACTTCAGGTGCGGCTGGTCCGAGTGGCGGCGGCCATCGAAATTACTGACATCCAGCAGCGCCAGTTCCCGCCAGAGCCGCTCCGAGACGGGCAGGCAGTCATCATAACTCTTGATGTAGCTGAGCACCTCCAGGCCCGCCAGCAGGGCCGGTGAGGTTATGGCCTGGCCGGGCTGAGGCAGGGCTTCGGGCTGGCCGGCCAGACGCACGACGTGGCCATCGGCCAACCGCACCGGCGGCAGCACCACCCCTTCGGCATCGACCATATAGCGGCTTCCCTGGTCTTCGATCAGCGCTACCGGCTCCCGCAGCTCCAGGTCGAACTCAATCATGCCGTCATAATGCTTGTGCACTTTGCGGACCCGCCGCACCCAGGGATTGGACCGGAGGTTCTCGGCCCAGCGCGGGGCGAGGCTCTCATCGAGCAACTGGTCCTCCGCGGTGATGCCGCTGGATAAGAGAATCTGCTGGATGTGTTCCTGAGTCGCCCAATAGGGCATGTTCTCTCGTGCCAGCCGCATCCGCAGGTTGATGTCCCGCTGGCCGGACACCTGCTGGACATAGGTTTGCAGGCGGCTCATGCCCGCTACGCCGCCGGCCCCAAAGGCCAGCAGCAAAGCTAGCTGCAAGCCCCGCCATCCCAGCCAGCGCCACTGGCGGGGTTCGAGGCCATCCTTTAATCGTTTCCAGAATTTGCTATGATCCGTCTTGGGTTTTTTCGTTTTCTTCCGCGCCATATCGTCTAACCGGTGGTAAATCCTGTTGTAAGCTTAATGTTGGGGCGGTCCTGTCCCCTCGGCAGGCCATACCTATGGGCCGTGCCGGGACAGACGATCCGCCTGTCAAAAACACACTATGGTTTATATCGGACGATTCAGGGCCATTCGTACAATCCGGTCGCATAATTGCTCAAAGGATATCCCCACGCGGGCGGCGGCCTTGGGCAGCAGCGAATGGCTGGTAAAGCCGGGGATGGTGTTGGCCTCGAGGAACCACAGTGAGCCACTAGCGTCGCGGATGAAGTCGATGCGAGCTAAGTCACGGCAGCCCAAGGCGTTAAAGGCCGCCAGAGCCTGTTGCTCAATCGTCTCCTGTTCAGATGGGACCATTCCCAAGTCGAAAAGATAGTTGGTAGTATCAACCTCGTACTTGGC
This sequence comes from uncultured Pirellulales bacterium, assembly GCA_964578395.1. Classification (GTDB taxonomy): domain Bacteria; phylum Planctomycetota; class Phycisphaerae; order Sedimentisphaerales; family SM23-30; genus JAFGBA01. The sequence goes on along the minus strand of CAZOCV010000012.1, from coordinate 26,168 downwards.
ATGGTAATCATAGAAGCCCGCCGCCGGTTTAATCTCCAGCACCGGCAAGGGCATTTGCCCCAGTATCCCCACCGTCAGTTCCCGCCCGGCGATAAACTGTTCCAGCAGGCAATCGCCATAGTGGGCCAGACACGTTTGGGCCGCAGCCACTGCGGCGGCGGTATCGGCGGCGATGACCACACCGACGCTGCTGCCTTCGCACGTGGGCTTGACCACGACCGGGAGTTGCAGTTGGGTTAGCGATTCTTCGATGTGCCGCCGGAGCTGCTCCTTCGAGACGCTGGCCCAGGTCCTTTGCGGCAGGAAAACCTCACGCGGCGCTTGGACACCCGCCCGGACGATGCACTCTTTGGCGGCGTGTTTGTCGATGGCCCGCCGGGATGACGCCGCATCGCTGCCGACATAACGCAGGCGACGCTGCTCTAAAATATCCTGAAGGCGGCCATCTTCACCGAATGCGCCATGGAGCACCCCGAATATCACATCGGCGGGGTGGTCCAGGGCGCTGATATCATCCGGGGTAATATCCGCTTCAAAGACATCGTGGCCGACCGCCCGCAGGGCCGCCGCCACCGCCGCCCCACTTTCGAGGCTCACCGGCCGTTCAGAGCCGGGACCGCCCCGCAACACCGTAATTCGCAGACCGACCACCATCGTTTACTTCCAGATTTCGACTTCCGTTTCGAGATCCACCTCGAAACGCTCGCTGACTTTCCGGCGGATATAGTCGATGAGATCTATCACGTCTTTGGCGGTCGTGCCGTCGCCGGCGACGATGAAATTGGCGTGGCGGGTGCTGACCGATGCGCCGCCGATGCCGAACCCTTTGAGGCCGGCCTTGTCAATCAGCGCTCCGGCCGACAACGCACGGGGATTCTTGAAGATGCAGCCGGCGTTGCGGGTGTCCGTCGGCTGGGAGTTCTTCTTGAGCAGCCAGATTTCCTTAAGCAGACGAACCAGACGATTGGGATCATCCGGCGCCAGTTGAAACTCCACGCCCACGACAAACTTGGCCATGATGTTGGTCATGCGATAACCGAAATAAATATCTTCCCGGTCGCGTTCGAACTGAAAGCCGCTGCTGTCGATGAGCCGCACCCGGCGACAGATATTGCCGATGTCCCCGAAACGCCCGCCGGCGTTGATTTTGACTGAGCCGCCCACGCTGCCGGGAATGCCCACCAGGCATTCCATACCGCCCAGCCCCTGCCGCACGCACATTTGCAAAACGCGGTTGAGGCTCGCACCGGCCCCGGCGGTCACCGTCGCTTCTTTTTCGTTAATCTCCACCGCGCCGAAATTCCGGTCGCCCAGATGAATCACCGCGCCATCGACCCCCTCATCGGCGACCAGCAGATTGCTGCCCCGGCCGAGCACATACATTTTGATATCGTTCTCCCGGCAGCGTTTGATAACTTCCAGCAGTTCCGCTTCATCGCGGGGACGAATAAAATACCGCGCCGGCCCACCCAGCTTGAACCAGGTATGCGACGCCAATGGCTCATTTTCGATAACACAGTCAGCTAAATCGGCGAATATATTCATCAGCGACTTTCCAGACGTCTCCGGCGCCCATCGTTACCACCATATCACCCGGCTTGACATTCTCGACCAGGCAATCGACAATCGCCTCAAATTTTCCCAAAAATCGGGCGTCTCCACCCTGCCCGCGAATCTGAGCCGCTAACTGTTCGGCGTTCACGTCCCGCCGCATGGCCTCGGAATCACGGACAAAATAAATTTCCGGCAGCAATACTACATCCGCCGTGGAAAAACTCAAAGCAAATTCGTGGAGCAAAAATCTCGTGCGGCTGGCCTGGTGCGGCTGGAAAATACACCATAACCGCCGAGGGCCATATTTTTCCCGGATGGCGGAAAGCGTAGCCTTGATTTCAGTGGGATGATGCCCATAATCATCCATAACTTTAACCCCGTTGACGTCCCCGCGCAGCGTCATGCGGCGACCGGCTCCCTGAAAATCCGCCAGACCGGCAAGTATCGCCTCATCCTCCAACCCGGCCGACCGGGCCATCGCCGCTACCGCCAGGGCGTTGGCGACATTGTGCCGGCCGGGCAGGCTCAGACGCACCTGGCCAATCCAGTCTTCGCCGTGAACCAGTTCAAAGCATCCATGTCCACCCTCAAAACGAAGATTTTCCGCGCGCCAATCCGCCGGCGCGTTGAGAGCAAAAGTTTCGCAACGCAAATGCCGCCCCGCCAGCGCCTTTTGGACGCCGGGATCATCTTTGTTAACCACCAACAATCCCGTCGGCCCGACCAGTTCGGCAAAATCACCAAACGCGGAAATAATTTCATCCAGATCGCGGTAATAGTCCAAATGATCGGCTTCGATATTCAGAATAGCCGCCACGGTCGGCTTGAGCTGCAAAAAGGAACGGTCATACTCGCAGGCCTCGACCACCAAATGCTCACCCTGACCCGCCCCGCTGCCGCCGCCCAGTTGCGGAACATCAGCACCAATAACAAAACTGGGCGACATCCCGGCCCGCTGCAACAACCAGGCCGTCCAGGCGCTGGTGGTGCTCTTGCCGTGAGTGCCGGAAATTGCCATCGTAGTGAACATACGGCTTAATTCCCCCAGAAGCTGCGCATATTTAATCACCCGTGCATGACGTTTCCGCGCTTCCTGTAATTCCGGGTTATCATCCTTGACCGCGGCGGAAATGACCACGCAATCCAGTTTTTCCGGCATAAACCGGGCGTCATGGCCGACCCATATATCCGCCCCTTGATCTAACAGCCGCCCGATAAGCTCCGAATCCTGCATATCCGAACCGCTGACGTGCTGCCCCTGCTGGATGAGTACTTGCGCCAGCCCGCTCATACCACAGCCGCCGATGCCGATGAAATGGTAATTTTGTGCGGTCGCTACCCCTTTTCGGATAATTTCGATCCGTCCATCGGCGGAAATACGTTCGGTTTTACCTGTCGTCGTTGAAATCACAATGATCGCTCTCTATCTCTTATAACGGAGCCAAATAAGCAGCGATAGTTTGGGCGGCATCCCGTCGCCCAAGCAATCGCGCATTATGTTTCATTCTGTTTAATTCGTCGTCATTATGCAACAAAGTACTTAAATTCGTCATAAGCAGGTTGGCGGTTTTTTCATCGTTGCAGGTATCAGCCACAATGCGCGCCGCGCCGGCATCAGCCAGAACCCCGGCGTTCTTTTCCTGATGACGGTCACGATGGTACGGATAAGGCAGCAGGATACTCGGTACGCCCACGGCCGTTAGTTCCGCCAGTGTCGCCGCACCCGCGCGCCCAATGACCAAATCGGCCGATGCCAGCACCCGCTCCATACGCGGGGTAAACGCCATCACTTTGGCGGCAATACCCGCCGTTTCATATTCCTTTCGCACCAGGGCTTCATCCGTAACGCCCGTCAGGTGAAAAACCTGCCAATCCGGGGGCAAAAGCGACCTTTTATCACCGCACAGCCAGCGGATGACGGCAGCATTAACATTATGGCCGCCCAGCGACCCCCCCATAATCGCCAGGGTTTTTCTGTCCGAATCCAGGCCCAGCTCACGCAAAGCGGCCGGTCGGTCCTGTTGTACAATCTCCGGACGAATCGGGCAACCTGTTACCTGGCATTTTGACGAAAATTTCCCAAAAAACGGCCGCGTCGCTTCAAATTGCAGAAAAATCGTTTCGGCGTAGCGGGCTAAAAATTGGTTGGCCTTGCCGGGAACCGCATCGGGATTCAGCATGGCCGTGGGAATCCCCTGCCGGCAGGCGACTTTAAGGGCAGGCGCGGAAGCAAAGCCCCCCAGTCCCAACACGGCGGCGGGCCGATCCCCAACCATCAGCGATTGGCATAGGCATACGCTGGCCCGCCAGTTACGGTAAAAACGTATCGCCTGCCAGGGTCGCTTCGGATTGGGCAGTGGACAAACAGGCTGGGGCCGGTACGGCCAACCATCGGCATTCAATATCGTCGTGTCGATGTCCCGCTCGGTGCAAAGAAATAACATCCGGGCGGCAGGCTGAACCTGTTGCAGTGCCCTCGCCACGGCAATGCCGGGATATAAATGGCCCCCGCTGCCGCCGCCGGCAAAAATATATAATTTTGCGTCCATCTCACCCGCCGAAAGCAAACCTGGTTTTAATACCGGAATTATTCATTATCGTCATCTTCACCCTTTTTCGGTTCAACCAGAGGCGCCGACTGCGAACGACCAATGTTGACAAGGATACCGGTGGCGGCAGCGGTAATAAGCAGCCCTGTGCCGCCGGCGCTGACAAAAGGCAGAGCAATGCCCTTGGTGGGCGCCAAACCGGTAACAACCATCAGATTCATAACCGCCTGGATACCGATCGTCAGGGCGACGCCTGCGGCCATAAGCCGCTGGAGTTCATCGCGGGCGCGGTAAATAATGAGTAAGCTCGCCACAATGAACACCGCATACAGGCCGACCACCAGAATCGCCCCGGCCAGCCCCAGTTCTTCGCCGATGATGGCAAAAATAAAATCAGTGGTGTCTTCAGGAACCCACCCTTGCTTGATAGTTCCCTTGCCCAGCCCGACACCCCATACGCCGCCGGCGCCAACGGCCATAATCGATTGGCGGGCATGATAAGCGGTATCTTGTGCGGTTTCTTCACCGTGGAGATACGCCTGCACTCGGGGCCAGCGGTATTCGTTTTGATATACCAGAAAATAAAATGCCGCCGCCAATACAGGCAGCCAAACCAGCAAATGCCACCAGCGAACGCCGCCCATTAATAGTACAGCCAGGCCAACGGCTCCGATTAATACGGCCGTACCGAAATCCTCCTTGCCGACCAGCCCGGCAATTCCGCCGAGAATCAGGCAGGGGGGAATATATCCCCGCCAGAATTTCTTAATACCTTCGCCCCGCCACCAGCAATACGCCGGGAGAAACAGGGCCAGCGTCCATTTGGCCAGTTCCGAAGGCTGGAAACTCACCGGCCCCAGTTGCAGCCAGCGCCAGGAATTGTTGCGCGGAGCACCGATGCCGGGAATCAGCACCAGCACTAATAACGCGCCGCTGATAACCGTAAGCACCGTCAGCGGACTTATCCAGAATTTCTCCCGCCGCCAGATAAGCCAGCGATAGGGAAACCTGCTGGTAATTGCCAGCACCAGCCAGACCACCGGCACAAAAATCAAACGGCGCACGGAAGCGTATTGCCAAACATGCTTCCAGTCGATGTGTTGTTCCACCGACGCCGCCGCGGAATAGACCATCAGCCCGCCCAGGCACAATAACGCACTGATAGCGACCACCACAGCCGTTGCCGGTCCGGTATATTTTCGAACTGTTAAACCATTCTCGGTCACGTCAAGCGTCCCTGCTTCCAACTGTCACGTCTGCGGCCATCGGGCTTTCTGTATATGGGCAGGATGAAGATACATGCGGAGTAACTACCAACATCGTGGTGGGTCAAAGACCCACCCTACCAACATCGCGGCGGGTCATAGACCCACCCTACCAACCTCGTGGTGGGTCATAGACCCATCCTACCAACATCATGGTGGGTCAGAGACCCACCCTACCTTAACTTCAAGGTCGCCAGGGCCAGCGCCGCAAAAGCAATGCCCAGCAGCCAGAAACGAATAACCACCTGCGGTTCGCTCCATCCGCCCAGGTGGAAATGATGATGAATCGGCGCACAGCGAAAAACGCGCTTGCCGCCGGTCATTTTGAAATACGTCACCTGAATAATCACACTGGCGGCTTCCATGACGAACACGCCGCCGACAATAGGCAGCAGGAGTTCATGGCGGGTCACGACGGCCGCATACCCAATCAGCCCGCCCAGCGTCAAACTGCCGATATCGCCCATGAACACCTGGGCGGGGTGGCAATTAAACCATAAAAATCCCATACTGGCCCCGCACATGGCCGCACATATAATCCCCAATTCGCCCGCCCCCGCAATCTGGGGCAAGCCGAGGTAATTCGCCCAGCTTAATCCCTGCGAATAGGACATGTACTCGCTGGCCAGATAGCATAACCCGGCGAACACCAGACTGACAATGGCCATACATCCGGCCGCCAGACCGTCCATGCCGTCGCTTAAGTTGACGGCGTTGCTGGCGCCGGTAATGACCAGCACCGCCATAATCAGAAACCAGGCATATCCCAGCGTCAGGCCGTATTTGTAAAACGGCAGCCAGAGATGCAGCCCGTCCTTGATGTCGGCGGACTGAAAATCACGAAACAGCGACCATGCGATCAGCACGCTCCAGCCGATTTGCAGGATGAGTTTTTCCCACATGTGCAGGCCGTCGCGGCTGCGATGCTTGATTTTGGCCGTCAGCTTAAGGTAATCGTCCCAGCCGCCCAGAAAACCCAGCAGCACCATTAGAATCAGCCCCTTCTGTACAAAGGGATTGCCCAGGTCGCACCACAACAAGGCGCTGAGGCCGACGGCGCCGATAATGAAGATGCCGCCCATGGTGGGCGTATTTTTTTTGTCGGCCGTAAGTTCATTAAGCGCCGCGTGGTCAAATTCCGGAATATCGCCGACTTTCATTTTAATCAGCCAGCGAATCACCCGCGGCCCCCACCAGATACTCACGATCAGGCTGGTCAGAATCGCCAGCATCGCGCGAAACGACACCGCCTGCCAGGCGTAAAAATGCAGTTGCTGCTGCAAAAAATCTCTGTAATATTGGCACAGCCAGTAAATCAAGTTTCCCTCTCCGCCGGACGTCCGCGGTATTTCTCCATCATGCCCGCTGCTCACCGGATAATTCGGTTAACCGCGATTTTTCTCCCTTCGCCGGCAAAGCCTGTATCTTGCCCACACGAACCACCAGCTTTCTGCCGCCGCGATAACGTTCCATGGATTCGATGATTTTTTCCATCTTCATGTAGCGCGAGCCTTTCACGCAAATCACATCACCATCGCGCAGCGAGGCTTTGATCAACCGGGCTAATCGTCGGCTATTAATCGCCCGCTGCACCTGCCCGCGCGGCATTCCCATCTCCACGGCGGCGGTCGCCGCCAGCGCCGCCAGATCGCCCACGGTGAAAAACAGGTCAATTTTGGCCGCCGCAATCCGTCGTCCCAGTTCGCTATGGTATCGTACTGCTTCCGCGCCCAGTTCACACATATCGCCGCATACCATAACCAGCCGACCGCCGGGACGGCGATGGCGCAACAGTTCGTCCAGAGCCGCATTCATGCTGGCGGGATTGGCGTTGTAACTATCATCAATAACGGTAATGCCGTGGATATGTTTGAAAACCAGACGGGCATCGACGGGACGAAAATCTTTTATCGCTTCGGCGAATTCCACGCTGGCCACACCCAGCCGCCGCACCGCCGCCAAAGCCGCCAGGGCGTTACGCACATTATGCACCCCCGCCAGCGGTAACACGACGCGGCAGCGGTCATTGGTTTCAAAACTGACCGAACCCGGCGCCCACGTAATATCGTGAGCCGACACCGCCGCTCCCGGCTCCAAGCCAAACGTAATGACCTGCCGCCCCAAAGCATTCGCTCGCTCCAGCGTCAAGTCATGATCCGTCGGGCACACCAGCGCTCCCCGGCTCGTCAGACCGGTAACGATAGAGAGTTTTTCCCGGCTAACCTGATCCACCGTTTTCAGACCCTGCAGGTGAGCGGGCGACACCGAGGTAATCACCGCGATATCCGGCTCGGTAATGCGGGACAATTCAGCAATTTCACCCGGCGCATTGGAGCCTAATTCCACCACGGCAAAATCGTGATCCGGCTCCATGCCGAACAGCGTCATCGGCACGCCGATGGCGTTGTTGTAACTGGCCGGCGAGCGATGGCCTTTGCGCCGGCGGCTTAACACATGGTAAATCATCTCCCGTGTCGTGGTTTTACCGTTGCTGCCGGTGACGGCGATCATGGTGATGCTGTGCTCAAGCCCGCGGCGGTAAGCACGCGCCAACTCACCCAGGGCCTTGACCGTGTCATTCACCCGCATCACGCATACCCCCTGGCTGCGCACCCTGTCCGAAAGAACCGGCTTGCCTTGCACCATGATTGTTTGCGCTCCGGCGGCCGCCGCCGAGTCGATAAAATCATGCCCGTCGAAATGTTCGCCCCGCAGAGCGATAAACATATCGCCCGGCCGGGTTCGCCGGGAATCCGTGCTGATGCCCGTCACCAATCCGCGGCCCGCCGGAGTCAAAAACTCCGCGTGCGTAATATGCTTGATTTCCTCCGTCAGGAAAGGTTTCATTGGCCATGCCTCCCGTATATCATTCTTGACTGCACGTTCATTCCTGCTCCTCTGAGCCAATAGTCGCACATGATTACGATATCACCAAACGAACTTTATCGCCACTTTTAGCCCAGGATACATCCTGTCGTCCGCCGCGTAAATACTCCCGTGCGACGGCGCGATCATCAAAAGGATATTTTGTCTTGCCGATAATCTGGTAGTCCTCGTGCCCCTTGCCGGCGATTAAAATTACGTCGCCTTTTTGGGCGGCGTTGAGCGCCTGCTCAATGGCCAGACGACGGTCTTCCACTTCGGTTACTTTGGCCCGACCGGCCGGAGAAAAACCGGCGCTAATTTCATCCATAATCGCACGAGGTTCTTCGCTGCGCGGGTTATCGCTGGTCAGAAAAATGCGATCAGCGAGTTTTTCGGCGACCGCCGCCATGCGCGGCCGCTTGGTACGGTCCCGATCGCCCCCGCAGCCAAACACGACGATAACCTGTCGCGGCCGAAGTCCGCGCAGCGTCTCCAGCGCGCAACGCAGCGAATCATCGGTATGAGCATAATCAACCAAAACGGTAAATCCGGCGGTATTTTCAATCGCTTCCAGCCGACCGGGCACTCCGCCAAAGGAATGCAAAGCGGTGACAATCGCGTCAACAGGTACGCCGACAGCATGGGCCAAACCCGCCGCCGCCAGGGCATTGCTGACATTATGCCGACCCAGTAAAGGCATCTCCACTTCCCGCCGATGGTTCAGCAATCGCAGTTCAAATGCACAACCGGATAAATCCATCGACTTGATACGCCCGCCAATCGATGCTGGCGTATCCACCCCGAAATCCCACACTCTCGCACGGGTCGCCGCCGCCATCTGCACTCCGGCGGGGTCTTCGGCGTTCAGCACGGCTACGGCACGGCTATTCAAACCGGAAAAAAGCTGGGCTTTAGCTTCAAAATAAGCCTGCCGAGTCAGGTGATAATCAAGGTGATCGCCGGTAAGATTGGTAAATGCCGCGGCGGAAAAGGGTATCCCCGCCGTGCGCTTTTGATGCAGGGCATGACTGGAACACTCCATCACTACGGCCTTGAGATTGTTGGCTAACATACGACTCATCAGTTCCGCCAATTCAACAGCGCCGGGCGTTGTGTTATTGGCGGAAAGTTTTTCATCACCGACATCATGCGCCACCGTGCCAATAAGCCCGCAATCGAGTCCCCCGGCTTTGAGCATCGCCTGCGTCAGGTAAGCAACGGTCGTTTTTCCTTTGGTGCCCGTAACGCCCAGACGAACAAAATCCCCCGATTCCACCCCCAAACCGGCCTGAGCCAGTTCGCCCAAAACTGCGGCCGAATCGGCCACCTTTATTACCAGAGCATCACCCCCATCGACCGGCTGCTCGGAGACAATAACCCCCGCTCCGCGCGCTGCCGCCTGAGCTATATAGTCATGGCCATCAACCTCAACCCCCTTGACGGCTACAAAAATATCCCCCGGTTGAACACGGCGGCTGTCACAACAAATCCGCCCTGTAGTATGAATACCCACAGCATCGCCGCCCTGGCCTCGTGCCAGAGAAAATATCAGGGACTTCAGATCGCCGACATCCATCGCGAACCATCCCGAAGAAAAGCCTCATTACATCACGCATCCATACACGATGTTTGATAATTATAGCCCATCTTCTACCAAACGCAAGCCTGGAATAAAACAGGTAATATCTTTTTTAATAAGCGGTTATATCGGCCTCAGGCTGAAAGCACAGGAAAACGCCAAATTTGGCAGGCCCATTTCAAAAATTACAGGTTTTCCGCCTCCTGCCGCTTTTCCACTCCAAGATAAGCCAGAGTTTGCCGCATAATTTCCTTCACGACCGGGGCCGCCACTCGCCCGCCGGTATATCCCATTCTCAAAGACCTGTCTGGTTCGCGCACACAAACCAGCACGCACACCTTGGGATCCCATGCCGGCGCTCCGGCGATAAACGAAGCCACATATTTGTTTTCTTCATAACCGCGACCATCGGTTTTTGGCACCTGGGCCGTCCCGGTTTTGCCAAATACGCCATAACCTTCCATGTAAACCTGATGAGCCGTCCCCTGGGGCCGCTCGACCACCGCTGTCAGGGCCTCCTGCACCAGCATCCGAGCCACGTTTTCCGGTATCACCTGAGCGACGTCATTTTGTAAGCCGAAATCCTTAACGACGGCGCCCTCCGGACTGATAATACCACGTGTTATGCGCGGCCGAACCAGCCGCCCGCCGTTGGCCAGACAGCAAAATCCCCGCATCAACTGGATGGGCGTCACGGCAATAGCCTGACCGAACGCCGCACGGGAGAGTGTGTATTGCTTGTCGTTCCACTGTGCCAGCGGCCGGACGATGCCGGGACACTCACCCGCCAGATCGATGCCGGTCGTCTGACAAAAACCAAACTTCTCCAGCATCTGGTAAAAAGTTGGCTTACCCATCTTCTGGGCTACTTTTGCGGTGCCGATGTTGCTCGAAAACACGAGAATATCTGCAACCGAAATCCTGCCGTAGGAATGATTTTCATATTCGCGTATCCGGCCGAAACCCTTACCGGAATAATAACCGTTTTCGCAGTCGATGATGTCGGTCAGTTTGACGTACCCTTCCGCCAGAGCGCCGGCAATGGTGAAAGGTTTGAACGTGCTGCCCGGCTCGTAAGGATCGGTCAAGGCCAGGTTTCGCCGCACCTCGGGTTTGGTTTGCCGCGCCTCGGCCGGATCGAAGGTCGGATACACCGCCAGGGCCAGAACCTCCCCGCTATTGGGCTCAATAACTATTCCCAACGCCGACTTGGCCCGGTATTTGGTCACGACCTCCTCAAGCTGTTCTTCGACAACGTGCTGAATCAGCGTGTCAATCGTCAAAACCAGATTATTGCCGTTACGGGCATCCAGACATTCACCGGCTACGCCGATGGGTCGCCGCAGGGCGTCGCTGGCCAACAGCCACCGGCCCGTCTGGGGGGTCAAATACTCATCGTATCCCGCCTCGATGCCTTCCAGGCCCGCGCCATCGACCGTACAATATCCCAGCACATGGGCCGCCAGCGTTCCCATGGGGTATTGCCGCACATAAGCGGATTCCAGAATGACCCCGTCAAGCCCAAGCGTCTGAATCGCTACGGCCTGCTCCTGACGGAGGTTTCGGGCCAGCCGGCAATAACGGGTGTCCTGACGGGCGATGACGGCATCTTTTATTTCAGCCGAGGATTTCTTCAAAACGACCGCCAGTTTTCCGGCCGTATCTTCCAGGTTGGCGACCATCTGCGGATCGACCGCTAAATCGTAGGCCGCCACGCTCATGGCCATAATGCGCCCCTCGCGGTCGGTAATGTTGCCGCGCCGAGCGGTCTGGGGAATAATCTTCAACTGCTGCCGCGCCGCCCGTGCCCGAAATTCGTTACACTGGAACACCTGCAACTGCACGCACCGCCCCACCACGCTGCCCAGTCCGGCCAGCACCAGCACCAGAAAAATCAATCCTAACCACCAACTACGGGAATGTTTCATCGCATTTATTTATTCATAAAAAAACCGCGCGAGATTATGCCGCACGGTATGACTTCTTATACAACCAGTTTGATTGGATTATCACAGAACATTTTTCATTCGGCATTCTTCATTGCAATTTATATGCATCATCATCCGCATCGCCTTGCTGCTTTTGTAGAGCCACCATCACGCCTTCGGGAACGTCTTCGCCGGGACGATACAGCTCCAGTTGCATGTCGGCGATGCGGCGGTCCACCTGGCGGGGTGTTTCCAGTTGCGTAACAATCTGCTGCTGCTGAACGGCCAGTTCGCGGTCAAGCTGCTGCTGAGCGCAGCGCAAACGGGTCATCTGATAAACAGCCTGTCGATGGCTCGTTCGCAGATGCACCAGCGCCAATCCGATGATAAGCGCCAGGGCTAAAACGTATCCGATGCGTTTAACGTCAATCACTCCTGCCGGTCCCGCCGGCGAAAATCCTCAGGCCTGGGTCAGGCCCA
>CAZOCV010000012.1:0-13848 GCA_964578395.1 uncultured Pirellulales bacterium | reverse complement strand
TCACGGCAACCGCAACTTCATGCCCGGCTTAATGGCGTTTTCGTCGCGGAGCTTGTTTATTTTGGTAATCTCACCGAACCGGGCGCCATCGCCGAGTTCGCGCTGGGCGATTTTCCATAAGGTGTCGCCGTCCTTCACCACATAGGTTCGGCTCTTCGATGCCGGCGGCGGACTGGCAGGAACGGCTTTTTCTCCGCGACGAGCGTTAACGGTCTGATCGACCGCCCGGACTTGAACGCCTTCGACATCGGGGATCGTCAGCTTTTGGCCCACCCGCAGAGTATCCATATTGGTAAGTCCGCTGGCGTCGCTGATGCGCTTGATATTTACCCAGCGATTACCCTCGACAGGACCGTAAACCTTGCGGGCAACCTTAGTAAGATCGTCGCCGGATTGCACCGTATAGGTTCGCGCCGCCGGCCGCGGAGCCGCCGCCACAACCTTAGCAGGTTCGGCAATGATATTGACCACTCCCGGCAGAGACCCGCCGCCGGTAATCTCGCCGCCGGCCGCAATCATCGAACTGGGACTGACCGGACGAAACATGGGTTCTCCGGCCGGTTGGGTCGGAGCCGGGATGTCCGTCAGCGACTGCGACGGAGAAACCGGCTGGGATACGGATCCCGGCAGTGTCTGCACATAGCGTATATTATTTATCTGATCCGGCTGAGTCGGCGATGCGACAGCAACGATTTGTTCGTTCGCCGGCGGCGGCGCAGGAGTTGCGACCGGCTCCAGCGCCGGATTGGGCGTTAATTGTTCGGCCTGTTCCGCCGCCATGGACAAATTTTCCCGACCTGCGACGGAATCGGCATACTCGGAAGTGTCGGCCCGGCCCAGCAACATCTGTTCTTCCTGCTCAGAATCCAGACCATCGCTCACGCCCCGCAAGACCACCGCAATACCCACAATAAACACCAATCCCAGTAACAGTCCGACTTTCGCTTCCTTAGTCACGGTCACGCCTCCATGCGTATAAAAAGTATTGAATTACCGTTATCGTCTTTTGGCCGCCCGCAGTTTCGCGCTGCGGCTGCGGGGATTGGCCCGCATTTCATTTTCATCGGCCATTAACGGTTTTTTCGTCAGTATTTCATAGTGTTCCAGCCGAGCGTTTTCCCGGAAATTCCATTTCACCGGCCGATCTTCCAGGCTGTGAAAACTGATGATCGCCACGACGCCGCCAACTCGCAGCAGCTGGGGAGCCTCGTCCAGCAGCCGCTGCAGCATACCCAGTTCATCATTAACCGCAATCCGTAACGCCTGAAACGTCCGCGTGGCGGGATGAATCCGGCTGCGATGGCCCTTCGAGCTGATACCCAGTGCCGAATTTATCGCGGCTACGAGTTCACCGGTGGTCTCTATTAACTTTTCCCGGCGGAACTGCTCAATCGTTCGCGCTATTCGCCGGCTAAAACGTTCTTCACCATAACGCCATATAATATCGGCTAACTCCTCGACTTTTAATGAGTTAACCAGATCAGCGGCCGTAGTTGTCAATCTGTCGTCCAGCCGCATATCCAGCGGGCCGTCCTGCTGCAGGCTCAGGCCCCGCCGGGGATCGTCAAGCTGGCCGCTGCACACGCCTAAATCGGCAAAAATAACATCTACGGCCTTGATATTCAGCCGGGAAAGAACTTCGGCCAGATTACCGAAGTTCTCCCGGATTAATTGCACGCGGCAAGGAGCCTTGCTCAAGCGCCCTGCCGCTATTTTCAGACTGTCCGGATCGACGTCCAGGCCGACCAAACAGCCCGCCTCGTTGAGTCGCTGAGCCAATGCCTCGGCATGGCCGCCCTGACCTACCGTCGCATCGACCACCACGGCATCTGGACGATACGACATGATTTCCAGCAGCGATTTCAGCAACACCGGCTGATGGATAAACGCCGGCTGCTCCATCATCGTATTTTCCTGTTCAGACACATGCCCCAACTGCCGCCGGGGCTTGGGCATGGCTTTGCTGATTGATCAATGCCTTTACATACGGCGATAATTCAATTTCGCTGTATGCCCCGCCCCAGCTTCGCACTCGTTGAACCTGCTCCATTAACTCTTCTAATCTCTGTTCGTTGCCCTGCATACCTTCCCAACATAATGTCATTCGACACCTCCACATGTTGACATCGCCCGGTTATCACAACCTTTTAGCGTTTGCCTCAATCCCAGACCTCTTTATTAACCAAAAAATAATTACGACGATTCCTATCTGTCATTTTTGACGACTCAGAACGCCGCAGCATCCCCTGCGGCGTTTTAGGTATGCTTAAGAGAAGAGACCTTCGTTAAACGTTCCTGACGACGTCTCTTTTTCTCCTGCCTCAATAAACCTCAACCACTCCTGTCGCTCTTAAGATGCACACCTGTAAAGGATTGCGGATTCGCAACCCGAATAGTCAATATCCGGCTTGTTGCCGTTGTTTCTCCAGTGTTTCCTGACGGGCACGAAGCAACATTTCCTCGTGCATCGACATATTTTCGGCCAGAAAACGCTCCCAGCGATCCTGATCCCATATTTCCAAATGGTCTCTCACGCCGATCAGCGTTATTCGCTCTTGCAAACCGGCCCGCCGAATAATCTTCTCGCTGAGAAGCACTCGACCTTGCCGATCCAGCTCAACCCTGCCGGCCAGTGCGAAGTTGACGCGGTCAAACGCCAACGACTCATCTGGGGCTACCTTCCGTGGGGCCACGGCAAGGGCGAGACGCTGATAATACTTGTCCGGGTATAAGCTTATGACTCGATTGGCTCCTAAAATCTGGTAAAAACCCTGGCCATGCTCTTCCGGGTCGACTTGGTCCCGCACCCGGGCCGGTATCGACAACCGGTTCTTTTCATCGAGCCGCAACTCATATTCGCCCGTTAGAAGAAACATAGTGCCACTTTCAATTAACAAGCAACCACTACAACCCAAAATTTACCACATATTCCCACCACTGCAACAAAAAAATTTTGAAATTTTATACACCAAAAACTTGCTCTGATTTATCCAATCTCAAGATATAGTGGTTCATATACCATACATCCTATAATAGTTGTCTTTTTAGCTTAAAGATTATTTTATGCGTTTTTTTAGAAACCTTTTCCGGCTTGTAAATTTATCGGCATTTTATTAACAACCTGTGAGTTTTCCGGCCTTTCCGCCCCCACTTTTCAACTGCGCAATTGTAGAACGAAATATGAAATGGCACTCGGCGCAAAAAGATGAGACTTGAGCCTATGCGCACAAAATCACCGCAGCTATTATGCTTGAATTTTCCGAGAAAAACACGAAAACCCTTACATAATGTGCGGTTATAGGTCTTAAATTGTCGCTTTAATTCAGCAACCAGGGGGCATCAACCCGCCGATATGCTGACCATAAAGTCAAATTATAGCGATATACCACTTTTTCTTTTAGGGTATTATCCTGTTTTCCATACAAGTATTCTACCGGAAACACCGCCCAATAAAAAGGGATATATCGCCGGAAAATCGTGCAATCAAGGGCCGTTAAAAGCCAATTTAAACAGGCTATAAACATCTTTGCCAGCATCATCAGAAACACCATTAACGCAACAGGGATTATCCAGATTAAATATTTCATTTATTCGTCCCGCTTACCTGTCACCGCAAGGTCTGGCTCAAATTTAACCACCCCTTGGCGAATCACTATTTTACCATACTGAAGCCGCTTCACCAAAAGCGTCTTTTTGCTATATCCCACAGCAGCAAACCGATCCAAAGCGTCAAACAAGGATTCTAGCCGCCCTTCCAGGCGTTCTATATGGCTGTCATAATCTTCACATATATTTAGGATTTTCCTATTGCGCTCCGCACGAAAAGACCGTAACGATTTTTCAATTTCGCAAATCTCCCTGGTAATCACGCCCACTTGCGCCCAAGTGCAAATCCCCGGCGACCTTGGCTTCGCAATGCCGCCGCTATTTTCTTCATCAGCCATAAGATTCTTATCCGTCGTCAATTTGCTACATCCTCCCATGTCACACGCGGCCCGACATTGGCAGCGCCCGGGGGATTCACAAAATCACCCCAAAAGTTATTATTATAATTGTTTACCGTCATCCCGCCTTGCTGAATATCAGCTACAGGACCGAACGGTTCATTGGGCGAGATGGATGCAGCCGCTTTTGGCTTGCTTGACGCGGCGGCCTCTCGTTGCGTTAAGCGCCGCTGAGCTTCATTTAACGCATTAAATTTTTGTTCAGGGGATAGATAATGCCAATATAGTTCCGGGCGTTGGGGCATTTTTTTAATATCTTCCTCTGAAAGGCTTTCCCGCCACAATTCATAAGCCGCCTCCTCATCGGCCGCCGTATCAGAAAGCAACTTATCCTTTAACCCCTGAGTCCACGGTTCATCTCTTCCAAATCGCCCCTTCGCACCCCTGCCAATATTACGCACTTCCTTCATGTACGCCTGATCTTCAGTAGTTTTTATTTCGTCCAGCCGTTGGGTGGCTCGGCTTTTGGCCTCCATGCCTTCCAGGGTATCTTTATAATCCAGGAATTCCTGCGCCTCCGCCGCCGCGCCGCCAGGGCCAGCCGCACGCTCCAGGATGCCCCGCATTGAGCCTGGAGGTGTTTTAGTGAGCTTTAATACCCCTGCCGCCGCCTCGCGGCCATAGACGCCTTGCAGCATCCGATAATAAGACTGGTCATCCATTGTTCTCCGCAAAGAACTAACCCATTGCAGCAGCGCCGCCGGGTTCTGGGCTACGTCCTGGGGAATTCCATATTTGTCTAGTTCGGTCCCTGAAGGCGATCCCAGGGCGTCAATCGTCGTGGACGGCATCCGCGTTCGCTTCATCCCCGCTTCACCCTGCGCCAACAAGGCCACGTTTTCCACCGCTTGTTGCGGCGTCCAGCCCAGCGCCCGGATCGTGGGCATCCCCCGGCTCATGGCCCCGATCAATTCCGCGTCCGTCAAGCCGGACTTTTCCGCACCGGCGGCGATCATCCGCCGAAATTGCCCCTGGGATTCCGCCGACGTCATATTCCACCCGGCCATCATCTGTATCAAATCTTTTGTGGCGTCCCCGCCGTGCAGCGTCCCGTATCCCAAAGCACCCTTCAGGCCCGCCTCATAATCCGCCGCCGACATCCGCCCGGAATCCCGCAACCCTTTATATTGCCGGGTATATTCATTGATAATGGGAATGCCGATATTTTCCGGCGTCGCGGTTTCCTGTAATAGCCTGTAGGTGTCCGTGGTGACGGCCGAGCGTTGTTTTTCACTGACCGCCCCCATCGCCTCAAACAGGTCATTCATCGACACGCGGATTTCTTTGACCTTACCAACCGCTTCATCACAACGCCGCTTCCAATCATCGAAAAAATTGGCAACCTTCATCGCCGCCCCCGCCAGGGCCGTGACGATCCCGGCGATCCCCAGCGGACCAATCAGACCGGCCAGGGATGATTTAATCTTGCTAAAGCCGGTCTCCGCCTGCTCACCGCTGGTTTTCGCCGCCGGTCCCACCTGCTGCGTAGCCTGGGCAACCTGGTCAACGTCGCGTTTGGCCTGGTCAGCGCCTTCAGCGCGAATCTTTATTTTGACATCGTTTGGCATAATGAACCTCAAAAAAACCAGAGCGGGCGGCCCCGATGGCGCCGCCCGCCCGATTCGGACGATTAGGGTTTAGCTGGCGGCCGTTATCAGGCCCACAATCGGGCCGGGATTCGTGGCGTCGCCAACGCCAAAGGCGTTCACGTCCACGCGCTCCACACCCAGCAAGGCGGTCTGATAGTTCGTAAAGGCTACGTCGCGGCTGCGCTCAATAGATAGCTGCTTGCGCTCCGCCAGGTAAGCGCCAAGCTGCAAATCGCCCAACAGGGCGCAAATCTGTGAATTGGCCTCCGTGTGGGGCATACAGGAAATGAATTCAATTTCATAACCCATAAGATAACGGTTTTTGCGGTCGCTCAATATCTCGAAAATATTGGCGTTACCGGCCGCGCGGGCCAACGGCCAAACCACGTCGTAATAGAAGCGGCGATTCATATACCACTTGGCATTATCGTCGGCCTCTTCGGGAAGCAGGCCAACCACCGCCTCAAAATCATCCAGGGTAAGTTCGGCATAGGTGTTGCCCGTTCCGACCTTTAATCCGGCAATGCCGGCCGGATCGGTGGCGATCTTCCGCAACGCGCCGATAATGCCGGTCATGCCGAAATACGGCGCTGTGCCGTCGCCGAGGAAGCCGACTTTATCTTCCATAATGGCCATGCTGCGGGCCATGCTGCGGGCCACGATTTCGCCCAAGCCGATAACTTCATCCTCTTCCAGTTCATTGGAAAGCAGAATCAAGGCGCACCATGTTTTCGGCGACAAAACCGCCTGGCCGAAATTCATATCGGAAGCGGATTTTTCTTCGCCTTCGCCGGGACAATAAACCACGCAATCCGTCGTGAGCTTGGGAATCCGCATCTTGGCGGTCCTCATGGGCACAACCGTGCAGTTTTTACGAAACTTGCCGTAACGCCCCAGAATGTCAATAAAAATCAAGCGCATTTCATCGTTCAGCAAATAACCACCGCCGACATTCGTGGTTTCGCTCAGAGCCTTGCCCGCGCCAAAATCATCCACAAACCGGCCTTGTCGGCCGCTAACGCTTTTGCCAAGGGTTTGCAACACCATGCAGCCAAACGCCTCAGCCATTTCTTCGGTCGGCCAAAATGACTTGCGGGGCACAGATAAATCCTGTTGTAGCCCAAATGCCGTTTGACTCACCGCCTTAAGCATCTTGCGATAAGCTTCAACGTCCGCCTGAAAGCCCTTAAATTGGCTTTCAATGCCATCCATGCGTTCCCCAGCGGCCCTGAAGCCGTCCGTCACAAGTTGTTTTTCTTGTACTGTAAGCATATTTTCAAACCTCAATAAATAGTCTTTAACTTATCATAAAACGCGCCAGCTACCAGCAAAAGCAGGCGGCGGCGCTGGTGGGCCGCCGCCCATAAAACCTTCGTCAAGCGTTATCCGCGTGAGCCGATTCGAGCAACAGTGCAGAAGCGGAATTCCAGCTTGTCGCCTGTCGATACCGGCTCCCGTCTTGACCAAAAACAAACATTTACCCGGCTACCAGCGCGGCCAGGTCAATATCCAGTTCAGCTTCCTCCGCCTCGCCGCCCGCCGCTTCCGTTTCCCAGGCGGGCATATCGCCCAATAACGCCAGGGCAAATTCTTCAGCGCTTTGCTCCATCGCCGCAATGCTGCCATACTCTTCCATGAGCGTCAGCATATCCAGGGCGGTATAGCCGTTTTCCCTGGCATACAGTTTTTCTTCCTGGCTTAAGGTTCGCCCTCCAAACAATCGCTTCTCCGCCACAAAGCCGCGTTTGCGCTCTTTGCTTTTGGCCAGGGCGTCCTGGCAGGCCGGGACCGGCACGCAGGAAATTTCGATCAATTCCAGTTCGTCGATCACATGCACCCGCCCGCTTTTTAAGCTTTCCTCGTGGGCGTCAATAACGCGAAAGCCGATACTGACCGCGCGCATATGTCCCTGGCTGTAAAGTGTCCAGTATTCCGCCCCCAGCTTCGTATCGACGGCGAAACGCAGCCGCATTTCACAATGGTCTTTAAACTTGCGAAATGAACCGATATCCCAACTGCCGACCACGGTCGGGCTGCCGTCGCCGCTTCGGTGTACATGCGCCGCCAGGGCCACGGGATTGCGGCCAAAATCCTTTATGGCCCTGGCAATGGCCCCGGACCGGACAATTTCGCCCTGGCGGTCGATCACCTCGGAGCTAATCACGAAGTTGATCGAATGGTCCGTTTCGTTAATTGAGCCGACGCCCTTGGCGATAAAACCCGCCAGGCTATAACCGTCCTTAGCAGAAAATCCGCCGGTCTGCTTGGCGCGTCCCTGCACCAGGCCGACGAAATCGGCATCCATGCCATTCATCATAAAAATATCCTCATCTGTCGTAATGTAATGTGGCCGTCCGAATGCCGTTCATCATGCCGAATATATATTCAGGTGAATGCACATCGTTGGCCTTTCCAAGCTCCGCATCCAGACAGCGAAACCATGCCTCTTGCCCGGCGTCGTTGTTGGATATAACCAGATACCACATCAACAAGGCGCTGAATTTTTCGCCCGGCGTGCAGCCTTTGTAATAATTTTCGATCAGGCTGTCTGTTTCGTCGCCATTAAAATTAAATAATCCTTTGGGTGATACAGGCTGTTCTTCGCCAGGCATTCCCACGCCCACCGAAACGCCGAATTCTGCTGATGCTGCATCCACATCATCGCCCGCAGCAACGGCCCCGGCAAAACGGCTCACAACCAGCCGACGAATATCGGCTTTTAATTGTTCGCTTTTCGCCTGTGTATCCATAATGTTTTTAACCGCCTTGCCGTTGCCGCCTCTGCTTGTTTTTGCGCTCGCTATCATCGTTCTACCTTTCCTTTCTTCACTGCTCCCGGAGCGTGTCCAACACGCTCCCAAGATACCTAACGTCCCATTCCGTCAAACTCCATAAAAGCGCCGTGCGCTCTGCATAGTCCGGGTTGCGTTCCGGGTGGCTTTCCAGTTCCAAAAGCTCCTCGCAAATCTGCGCGTAGCCTCTGGCCGCCTCGCCCAGGTGCAGCAGCGCCAAGCGTCGAATCGTTATGCCTGCTGGTTTTGCCATTGGTTAATCCGCCAGCGTCACTAGTTCGGCCAGGCCCATATCGGCCGCGTTTTCCGGCGCAGACTGTCCATCCGATAACATGCCAAGGATGCACAGGTTCGCCCCGGTTGTGCCGTTCCCGGCGTGCGGCGTAGTAACCTGGACATAGCGTTTGTGCGTGCGATTCAGGTCCAGATCAATCGCCCGGCGGGTGTCGGACTGGTCATCCGCAATCGCCGCCGCCAGGGCTGCGCCGGTAATAGCGGAATACGTTCCATTCGTGGTGTCGCACTCTTCCAGCTTCGGCGCTGTGCCTTCGGCTGTGGAGCCGATGGCGGCGTCGGTTGTGCCGACGATAAACAGCACCCGCAAATGGGCAAAACCGCTGGTGTCAACATAGGTGTTGTTGGCGAAATCGCCGTCATCCTTGAGTTGCGGCGGCAACATCGTTACGACTTTTTGAACTTGCGCGTCGATCATTTTTTTAGACCTCCATGTCTAAAGGGTTTAAATTTTCAAACAAAAAAGGGAAGGATTCGGGTTTTTCACAATCCGGCCCTCAAAGCAATCCCTTGAAACATTCCTTCTGGTGTATAATACCCTGGGGTATAGCTATCCTCAGGCCCTCTACCTTCCAGGGCATATCCGCGCCGATATAACACGTCCTTTTCTAAAAGCAGCCTAATAAGCCAACAGTACTCCTTGACAAGTCCTGGATGCCGCCAGAACTGCCCGAATAGATTCAACTGTTTCCTTGACCGCAACTGACTTCGAGTTTCTCCAACCGCGCGGCCAATGGACCTTGCTTGACGCAAATCAAAACCAGTTAGCCGCCCACAAAACGACTTTGAATTTTCTCGGTTCCACTCACGAATATATCTGCGGGTTTCGCTTTCTACAAAATCGGCGATCCTTTTGAAAATTTTCTCCCGTGGCGTCGATTGGCCCTTTTTCCATCGCGTAAACGTCGTTCGGGTAACGCCCAAACGCTTGGCAAATTCTTCCTGGCTTATCGGCAAGCAATGCTTTAGCCAAAGCATAAGCCGTTGACCCATATCGGCCACAGCCTCTTGGGCCGCCTTAAAATCGCTGTCACTTAATAAGCCAAATTCATCGGGCATTTCTATTAAACCTTAGCCGACTTCCGCCCTCTTTTATTCCATCGTAATGGCGCATCTTCCGGCCGCCGTCGATACGTCTGGCAGACACCCAAACGCAGCCTCTCGTTGGCCAGCAGGTGTCGCATCCGAAAAACTTCCGTCAATAGAATGTGGGAAACTTTCAGGACGTCAACTTCAATGGCGACCCGTTCATCATCATTTAAGGGACAAGGGTTTTGTGGCCCTTCCGAACCCCATTGGGACACTATCGAATAACGAACACATCTCCCCTCAAGCATTAAATCGAGCCACCTTTGAATTTTTTTAAGCCATTCATCGCTTGCTATGCGCTGTTCATTCTCATCCAAACGCACCACCGACGCTGGGATGTACCATCTCCCCTTTATTTTGACCGCCCCTCGATAACGCCCCTTCCGACATTGCAAGCAAATGAATTGGGTAGTTGTACCCATTGCGTAGGCCACATCGCTTGCTGAAAAAATCCGTTCGTTTCGTAAATCGTAATTCATAAAAAAGTCAACTTAAACTCCCTTGCGGGGAGGATGTTTTTCTGCTACCTTACCTCACTGGATGTTTCAGGATGTTCTTTTGGCTCCAAAGCCTCAATAATTATCCTGGCTGCCGCGTTGGCCAAACTGCGGCCTTCGGCTTCAGCTCGCTTATGAATTAAGGAAATTGCTCTTTTGTTAATAATATGAACCGGCTTTAAGCTTTTTTCTTCATTATTCATATCTGTAATAATAATATCACATATATAATAATTTGCAACCTAAAAATGTAAATATCGTGAAAAAATATCAAGATTGTATTGCAGACAGGCTTAAAGAAACACTTGGAAATGACACGCAACTCATTTCAAGCAATAGGCTTAAGTGTTCGCAGGCGATGTTATCAAAATACTTGTCTGGAGACCTGCCTACCCCTATTTTTTTTCTGGCCAATCTTGCAAGAGAGTATAAAGTTGATCTTAATTGGCTGCTGACCGGTGAGTATTCCCCGGCTGCAAGTGATATTATCAGGCAGCTTAAAACATTTTTTATCTTCTTTTTAAATACCATTGATGAACGCATAAGAAGCCTTCAGTCTGAAATTCAAACAATGGAAACAGAATGCAAAGCTTTAGACTATTTTTCAAAAGACTATGACCAGAAAAGGGATGAATTAGAAACCGCTACAATGTCCCGTAAATTCTATAAGGATTGGTTTGATAAACTTATCCTACAATATAAATATGAAGGTGTCTAAAAATTTTCGACTTTTTTATTTTTTAAAACATAGTAAATTTAAGGATTTCCCATCTTAACATTTTCAACTGCCACAATGACGGCTTCATACATTTTGGTATCTTTTTATGACTTTTTTTTTAGTAATTTTGTAACAATCAGCTTTATCCTTTAATCGATAAACTTTATTGAAACAGTCTTTTTTACGAATTCCATTTGAAGGTAGGGATATAGAATTTTAACGCCTTAAACGCGGTTTTTTAACGATTTAAACGCGATTTAAACGTTTTTCGAATCCCCCGTGCAAGTCTCATCTTGGACTTCGTTGAATTGTAACAATCTCCAAAAAGTCTCATCTTGATATATTCCCCCAATCGTTCACTCAAGCCTTCATAAGTGTTTGATTTCTCACGATTTGCCACGTTTTCCCGCCCATTCGCACTTAACCGCTAAAAGTCTCATATAGGACTTCGTTTTACATGCGCATAAAATAAACCTAACACGTAGCAAAAGGCTTTCGTTAACTATTTTTTCGTATTTAGTCCGATAATATATGAGATTACAAATTAATTTTTAATTATATGTGAATTTTTATAGATTGTTCGCTTTAACTGTGTTATTGGCAACGTGTAATGGAAAATGCATCTGCACCATTTTGGCTCCGTTGAATAAGGATTGCAATTTGGCAGACAGGCGATAGGATTTGGGGATAAAGTGCTATTTTTACAGGAGATACGGCCGATGCCGAGTGGTAGTGTTAAAAAAATTGTTCTGGCGTACAGCGGCGGCTTGGATACCAGTGTTATATTGCCGTGGCTTAAGGAAAAATACGGCTGCAAGGTAATTGCCTTTGCGGCGGAGTTGGGGCAGGGAAGCGAGTTGGCGGGCATAAAGAAAAAGGCTCTGGCCAGCGGTGCGGATAAGTGCATTGTGGCCGACCTGCGGAAAGAGTTTGTAGAGGATTACCTCTGGAAGCTGCTGCGGTCCGGGGCGGTCTATGAAAACGGCTATTTGCTGGGTACAAGCATCGCCCGACCGTTGATTGCGGCCAAACAGGTGGAGGTGGCCCAGGCCGAAAAAGCCGATGCCGTAGCCCATGGCGCTACCGGCAAAGGTAACGACCAGGTACGGTTTGAACTTACGTATATGGCGCTGGATCCGACACTTAAGATTATCGCCCCCTGGAAAGACCCCTCCTTCGAGCTGACCAGCCGGGAGGCGGCGGTGGAATACGCCCAGGCAAGAAAAATACCCATTGAACAGTCCAAAAAGAAGATTTACAGCCGGGACCGCAATATCTGGCATATCAGCCATGAAGGAGCCGACCTGGAAGACCCGGCCAATGAGCCGAAAGATGAATTATTCGTCATCAGCAAGCCCCTAAGCAAAACGCCGAATCGCGCCGAGTATGTTGAGGTGGGTTTTGAGCAGGGGATGCCGGTCAGCCTTAACGGCCGCAAGACGCCGGGCGTCAAATTGCTCGAAGAACTTAACCGTATCGGCGGTAAACATGGCGTCGGGCAGGTGGACCTGGTGGAAAACCGGCTGGTGGGCATGAAGAGCCGCGGCGTATATGAAACGCCGGGCGGGGCGATACTGGTAACAGCTCATCGGGCGCTGGAAATGCTGTGCCTGGACCGGGAAACCAGCCATTACAAACAGCAAGCCGCTTTAAAATACGCCGAACTGGTGTATTACGGACAGTGGTTTACGCCGTTGCGGGAATCGCTGGACGCATTCTTTGCCACTACCCAGCGACGGGTAACCGGGTCTGTCAGGCTCAAGCTCTATAAGGGGAACTGCTGTTTGGCGGGTGTAACCAGCCCTTATAGCCTATATGCGGCCAATCTGGCCAGTTTCCACATGGGTGCGGAATACAACAGTACGGATGCTACCGGTTTTATCCGGCTGTTTGGATTGCCCATGAAGGTGCAGGCGCTGAAAAACGCAAAGAAATAATTTCTTAACAGGGCAGGTGTTGGTAAGCCGCCGGTCGGGTGGTTTGGTGGATGTACGTTGAAACACCCTATATGCAGCGCGGAGGACCAAAACCCGTGAAGTTGTTGTTCACCAGTGACTTACATGGTTCGACACGGCATTATGCCGACCTTGTGGAATTAGTGCGGAGCCGCTACTGTGACATATTGGTGCTGGGCGGCGATATGCTGCCCGATGGCGATCGGGGGCGTCCCTATCAGGCGGTGACGGATTATATCCACAAAACATTTCGACAGTTTTTAGAACAGGCACAGCAGGCCCGGCCGGGGTTGATTATTTTAAAAATCCTCGGCAACCACGACTGGCTGTTCACCTTTAATGAGCTGCTCAAACTTCAGGAGCAGGGCTTGCTGACGATGCTGGATCACCGTCATTTCGTTAAGGCTGGCGGAATGGCGTTTCTGGGATTGTCATACGCACCGCCGGCGCCCTACTGGATTAAGGATTACGAGCGCCGTGACCTGACGGCGGACGAGCCAAGCGATTTCTGCGGATACTACTGGTCCACGGAAAAAAAATGGATCATGCCGGTTCTGGGCAGGGATTATTTTTCGCAACATGACAGTATTGAACAGATTTTGGCGGAATCCCCGGAAAGCCCGGAGCCTTGGATTTTTGTAAGCCACGCCCCGCCGGACAACGGCCTGCTGGATCTGTTGCCGGGCGGATTGCATGTCGGCTCGCGGGCGGTGCGGCGGTTTATCGAAAAACGACAACCGCTTCTGGCCCTGCACGGCCATATTCATGAGTCCCCCGGCCAGACCGGCCACTGCACTGAACGCGTCGGCAAAACCCTGTGCGTCAATCCCGGCCAGGAACACGAACGCCTCTGCGCCGTCTGGTGGGACAGCAACCAGCCCGATGTGGTGGAGCATAATCTGGGAATTGC
>CAZOCV010000011.1:0-28721 GCA_964578395.1 uncultured Pirellulales bacterium | reverse complement strand
TCCACTCACCGGGTGAAAAGATGAGGTGGCAATTGCCGGAAGCGGAACCTATGACATCAGAATTATGCAGAGCGACTTTTTCAAATTGGCGCGTCAGTCCGCCGATTTCTCCGAAAGAGGCAAGAGGTCGGCTGCGCCATACCCACATTACCGGCCGCTGGGGTTGGCTGCTGGTATTTCTGACAGAAACGCGAACATGAGCCAGAAGCGGCTCCCTGCCGGTGCAGCTTTCAATGCCGCCGTCGGGCAGGCACGCAAACGCTGTTTGCTCAATTTCATAATCGCCGGAGGTCCCTTTGGTGATAACGATAGGAAGCCGGCCGTCCTCCAACCGATGTTCGAGCTTGCCGAAGGATCCCCAGAAGTTGTCGGGCTTATCCACGGCCAGGCCGACGGCATCTTCATGCAGGCCGTCCACGTCCAGCAGCCACTTCGTCTTGAGCTTGAGAAAAAAAAGTTGCCGCTGCGAGAGGGCGGCGTCGCCGATGTTGCCTGAAAACGTCACGCAGAACGTGCGATGATGGCCCGCCGCGCCAAAATATGTCAGGATAAGAGGATCGGGAAACCGCGCGACGTATTCCGCGTAAGACATATTGGTCTTTTCGGGTTCACCATAACACGTCGCCGTTGAGAATATCAAAACGCCGATGAACAGAACCAGCAATGATGAATGGATATGTGCGTATGAATACATTTGATTATTCCTGTGTTGGTCGATCAAGCATATCGCCGGCTTCCGGTTAAAACTGAAGGAGGCAGATTTAATTAATCTGAAACGGTCACCATAATTTGTAATTGTCCCTTCATGGAGCGCATCACAATCCACTCTTCTTGAACGTCTTTATGCTCCTTGCCGTTGATGGTGACGCTTTTGATTCGGTATCCCTTGGGCAAACGGGTTTTGAGATAAACAGGCGTGTCGGCAATTCGGTTCGGCAGAGTCAGATTTATTTCGATGAAGCCGTCGGCCAGATGCGATTGACTGCTCAGCGACAACGGGCCAAATACCGTTGGCGCCTGGCGGATATGAAGCTCCTGGCCGTGTTCGAGCCATCGGCGCGGCGTCCCTGCCAGCAGGCACAGCCGGTCGGAGCGTTCATCAATCAGCATGGCTCGGAAAATATGGATCAGGCTGGAAATCGAATGGACATGCGGCTGGGTGTTGTCGCCCCATTCCGTCGTCGTCAGGGTTTGGTGGGAGATGGCCGCCGTGGTGAGCGAGTAGAGAAGCCGCAGGAAATCCTCCACCTGTTCGCGCTGCAGCAGCGTGACGGCCAAATCCTGAGAATAGAAACACGTTCCGCCCATCAGGTTGCCCAGGCAGTTATCGCCGGTTATTAAATGTTCGAGGCTGCCGCGATGCGTTTTGTCAATGGTCCAGCGGATAATGTGGCTGATGCGTTCATCGTCGGCGGGCAGCAAGCCGCCGGTCACCAGATTAATCGGGCCGCACACATCGTAAAAATAGCGGTTTTTAAATTCCGGCCGATGCAGAATCCAGGGGACATACCAGGGATCAGAGGATTTATCTGTCAGTCGGTCCGCCGCGGCGAGAATGTCCTGACGGTAAGCTTGTGCTTCCTGAAGAAGTTCCGGCCCTTCGGAATGGCCCCAATCCGTCAATAACTGACTTATGCTGTACAGCCCCAGATGACAGATGGCGTCCGAATAGGTGAAGTATCCGTCGGTATCACTTTTCAAATCGCAGACATACCGGCCCCATATCAGCCCGGCGCAGGGATTGTCAGGTTTTTCTTTGGAAAAATTTCGCTCGCGGATAATCCACGCGCAGCCGTCCAAAATCTGCTGCTTGTGTTCTTCCAGCCAGCTTCGGTCATTGTACATGCGGGCATGCTGGCTCATGGTCCACAAGGCCCAGCCGGGGCCGCTGGTCCAGGAAGCCAGTTTATGCGATTCGCCGATGGTATTGGTGTAATCGGAAAAGCATCCTTCATAAGTGCGCGTGCCGGTGGGCTTGTTCTTGCCCTGGCGGCTGAAGATGGTGTCCAGCAGCCGGCCGGCGGTTTCGTGGTCGCCCATCAGGTTCAGGGCGTAAATCCATTTGGCGCAGCCGTCATCCCACTGACAGCGATAAATCACCGAATCGAAAACGACATACTGTGAATCCCAGCGGCGTGTGAGAAAATAGCCATCCAGCATGGCCTTGGTATAAATGTTGTTTAATATCTCGTCGGGCGTTTCAAAGCGGGATACTTTTTCGGCCTGGCGGGCGTGCCGGTTTTTAATATTTTGTAATTCCCGTGCGTAGGTTTTGCCGGTCAGTTCCTTCGCGGAAACGGCAGGGCCTTCGGCCTTGACCTTCCAGAACAACGTATCCTGCGGTTCAAAGGCCCGATTCACAACTACTCGAACAGTTTGGCCGCGGCCGATTTTTCCGCGAATAACCATCGCATTAAATACGCCGTCATGGCGGCGGAGCAAGGCTAACGGATCATCTTTATCGAAGGCGGCGTCGGCAGGAAAAACCGGGGAAAATTCCAGGTCGAATCCTTCCGGAAGAACGGCGCTGATGATGGCATTGTCGTCCGAAAACAGCACGCCGTCCTGAAAACGCAGCTTCGGTCGGGGATTATCTTCATCGCCGGTCAGAAAGGCCAAAAGGGTAATATCTTTATCTTGCTGGGCGCGGTTAATGATATCCAGCCCTGCCCAGGCCAGGGTTCGTTCCTGTCCGGTGATGATTTCCTCGCTGCGTAACGGCTGAGCGAAGGCCGTCTGATGCAGCAAAAACGAACCGTGCCGCCAGGAAGAAATAACGATGGGCAAATAATCACCTAATAGCGATTGTCGCACCGGTTCGCCTGCGCCCATGGGGATGATTTTGCCATCCTCATACAAGGCAAAAATCAGGGCATGGGGCATAAGGGTGGGGTCGGTTTCCGGCAGGGGCTGGATACCCATGCCGGTATGATAACCTCTTACATTCGCACTGGAATAAATCTGCCCGTTGGCGGAAACGGATACATCCGCCGGATCGCCTGCCGGTCCGATGGGAGTAAATTTGCCATGATCCTTGAATTGTGCAACATACCAATCATAATCCGCCTCGCTTCCGGCCGGAGGGGCGGATATGGCCGGTGGCGTCACCTGTTCGGCATAACCGGGTAAAGTACTGCTCATAAAAAAACTCCCTACTATAATAGCGGCACAAAGAAGTCGGAGGTTTCTTATCATAACGTTTAGCTCCATTTACAGGAAATATTGATCTAATAGAATTAACGTTACTGCAAACTCAACCGCTTTTCAAATAAAAATTTATGAGCGTCTTATTCCTACAAATTTACTAGTCTTCGCCTGCATAGCATGTAACTAGTATATGTTGCGGAAAAGAATTTTGGTCATTCCCGCGCAGAGCCTGTCCTCGACCCGATCGGGGACGGGAATCCAGTATTTTCGTCTGGATACCCGCTTTCGCGGGTATGACACAGTCGCGCCAAGGCATTGGGCAACAGGAACTAGTGAATAATTTCCGCAACGTTATCAAAATGTAAAGATTACCCTGTAAATCTTAAAATATTAGTATAAATATGTTTAATGATAATCTAAACTTATTGTATTATATCACATATTATGAATAAAGCAAACAGATTTACAAAAAATAGGAAATGTCATTTTCGCCATAGTTATAAACTTTTCGATTTACGGAAAATCATTCAGACCCACCCTGAAAAATCACCCCTACCATAAGACCTGCCCGTCCAGTCGCTTATCTATCTTTAACTGGCGCTAACAGCCAGACGAGCTGTCTGTAAAGGCCAATCGGATTGATGTTTTTTTACGGCACGTTCAAACGCTTCGACAATTTCCGGGTCGAACTGGGTGTCTGAGTGCGCCTTGATTTCCGCCAAAGCCTGGTCAAGGGACATGGTTTGTCGAAAGGCATCATTGGCGGTCAGGGAATCAAACACATCGGCCACAGTCAGAATTCTGCTGCCAAAGGGGATTTTTTTGCCAGCCAGACCGGTAGGATAACCGGTTCCGTTAAACCATTCGTGATGGTGTTTGATCGAACGTATTTCCTCCGCCGTCAACCCCAGCGGCTCAATAATCTGCACGCTGATTAAGGGGTGCTGTTCCACCGTATTTTTTTCCCGCGCCGTCAGCGGGCCGGGTTTATGCAATATGGCGTCGGCGATGCCTAATTTTCCCAGGTCATGCAGTTGCGCCGCCAGGTTCAACTGTTGAATGACTTCCGCCGGACAGGTGAGTTCTTCGGCGATGGCGCGACTGTAGGTCTGTACGTTTTCCGCATGATGGAGCATGTAGGGATCCCGCGCTTCCAGCGCCCGCGCCAGGGAAGAAACGCTCGCCAGCAGTTGGATGCGCAGGTTTTGTGCCAGCGAAGAGATTTTTTCCTGGAGAAGTTGAACATCTTCGCTTTCGATAACGGTGTCGCTGGTGTCTTCCTTGCCGATTTCATCGAAAGATACCACGCAATTGCGTCCCCGCCGTTTGGCGACATAGAGGGCCGTATCCGCCCGTTTAATTAAATCCAGCGCGTCTCCGTTACCGAAACCGTCATGGGTCGCCACGCCGATGCTGATGGTAATACTCACGCGCTCAGCCGTTATCTTCCAGTGTTCCTCCGCCACGCTATGGCACAAGCGCTCCGCCGATTTTCGGGCGTGCGCCGCCGTGGTGCCGGGCAAAACAATGACGAATTCTTCGCCGCCATAACGTGCGGCGATGTCCAACTGCTGGATGTGCCGGCGCAGCAGGTCGGCCAGTTGTCGAAGCACCACGTCGCCGCCCAGATGCCCGTAGGTATCATTAACGTTTTTGAAATGATCCAGGTCGAGCATCATCAAACTGACTTCGGCGCCGTTGGTGCGCGCCCGCAATAATTCCCGGTCGAGCATTTCCTGCAAGTAACGCCGATTGGCCAGTCCCGTTAATTCATCCGTATTCGCCTGCGCCACCAGGCGCTCCTGCAGCTCAATCATCTGCAATACAATCGCAATGCGCGCCTTGAGTTCCGCCGGATCAAACGGCTTGGTGATATAATCCACCGCGCCGAGGCGTAAACCCGCAACCTTGTCGTCGGCGTGATCCTTGGCGGAAAGAAAGATAACCGGAATCGCCCGCGTGCGCGCATCGTTTTTCAAGCGGCGGCAGACTTCGTACCCGTCGATCACCGGCATCATAATATCGAGAAAAATCAGGTCGGGGCGTTCTTCCGCCGCCAGATTCAAACCCTCCTGAGCGGTTGACGCCAGCAGGGGGACCAGGCCCATTTGTTTTAGATGCGCCTTCATCAGGGCCAGATTGGTGCGATTGTCATCGACCACCAGCACCTTGCGCGACGTTGATGTTAAAACTTCTCGTTCCGGGTCGAACATACGATATCTCGCCGGTGATGACCTCATCACCCACAATGATATAAATATTATCGGTCCCTGTGTTTGCTACAGGTATGACCTGAATTAATATCGACACGTTCGAGTCGGAATTTAACCAAAAGTATCGGCGTTCTCATGATGTCTGCAATCGGGCGGTTGTTTGCTCGATGGCGTCCTGAATATGCCGACACCCCGTCAGCAGCTCCTCGACGTGGCGGCGCTGTTCTTTTTGCAGTTCGCTCTCCAGTAAGCGCGTACTGAAATTCATAACCACTTCCAGCGGGCCTTTGATCTGCGATTCGAGGGTGGTGCGGAATTCTTCCTTTAGGCCGACCATTTCCTGCACCATATTCGACCAGTCCGCCAAACGGTCAATGGCCGCTTCCAGACAGGCCTCCGCATCGCGGCAGCGCTGGCGGGCCAGGTCGCCGCCGGCGATTGTACGGCTGGGCGTGACTAACCTTAAAATGGCCCCTTCGCAGGCGGAAATGACAGTTCCCTGCACCTGGACCGTCGCCGATGAGCCGTGGCGAATCACCAATTCGCCTTTACGTTCAAACGACCCTCCGCGCGCCAAAAGGCTTTCCCATTCCTGACTCCAGAAGGATGAATCATTATCCGCCAGGGTGTAAATTTTCAGATATAATTCTGTCTGACGTCCGATAAGTTCGTTGGCTTCAAATCCCAGCCATTCGCCCACCACCAGATTAGCTTTGCAAATATGCCCTTCGCGCGAAACCACCAGCAGGCCATCCGGCCCGATTAAGCGGACGATCTTTTCCAGCAGTTCTTTGTCTTCCTTGATGAGTTGCTGCTTGCCGGATTCCGCCTGGGTTTCTTCCCGCCGCTGTAAAACCCGGCGCAAAATGACGGGAAAAATCTTTAAGCAGGCCAGGTTCGCGTCTTTGACGACATAATCATCGACGCCCATTTTCAGAGCTTCGACGCTGAGCGACTCACTGCCGGTACTGGTGAGCATAATCGTCGGCGGCAGTTTGCCTTTATCTCTTAACATGCGAATGACGTCTAATCCGGAATACCCCGGCAGGGCATGATCGACCACCAGAGCGTCATACGCCTGCTGTCCGGCCATCGAAAGTCCCTGAGCCCCATCCGGCGCAACATCGACATGAAAGCCTTCATGGCGCATCCGCCGGCTGAACATGTGGGCAAAAGTTTCATTGTCTTCCATCAACAACAGTTTGATCGTTGGCTTGTCCTTCATATACGCTCGCCGCCTTTCTTAAAAGAACTTCCTTTCCGCCGCCTGTCCGTGCTTCTGGCCGGACATAAACGGCCTTCCACTCCCCGACGACGCTTTAGCACCAACGACGCACTTGCGCCATATGATAGCCCACACATGCTATATCGTTCCCCTTGCCTTAGGGGTTTAGCAAAAACCTTTATTCTCTTGATTTTTTCTCAACTTGTTTACCTCAGGTTTAACGCTTATAATAGTTAGGTAAGTTAACGATAACCTCATATTTCCAAAGAAATTACGGTGAGATTGCCGGGCGCAGGCCGATTTCTCGTCCGTAATAATAATTTCTTTTGAAAAACCGGACGATATACATAAAGGAAACCTGTTGTCCCAGGCCGCGAAGAATTTTACAGGAAAGTGAATGAAATGAGTCTTGATCCCATTACATATCATATGCCGCCCGTTCAGGCGGAAGTCATGATTATCGGTCTTTCCGGCTGGATGGACGCCGGCGAAGTGTCCACCGGGGTTATAGAACTTATTTGCGAAAAACTCACCACCTCCACTTTCGCTACCGTCAATCCTGAGGGATTTTATATTTACAATTTTCCCGGCACGATGGAAGTCACCGCGCTGTTTCGGCCCCACATTCAAATTACCGACGGCCTGATTACCGAGTACCAGACGCCTATCAATGTTTTTTTTCACGCCCCGGAACACAAATTATTGCTTTTTCACGGCAAAGAACCCAATTTGCGCTGGAAACGCTTCAGTAAAATCATTTTTGAAGTGGCCCAGCAATGCCGCGTCCGCCGGATTTATTTTATCGGCAGCGTCGCCGGTTTGGTGCCTCATACCCGCGAGCCGCGCATTACCGCTTCGTATTCCTCGCTGCAACTTAAGGAGGAAATGACCTCGTTTAATCTTCTGCCGGTCAATTACGAAGGCCCCGCCAGTATCGTCAATGAATTGATGATCGCCGCCACCCGCGACCATGTGGAGATGATTAATCTCGTCGCGGAAATCCCCGCCTACGTTCAGGGTCGCAATCCCAAGAGCATCGAAGCGGTTGCCCGCCGTCTGGCCCGGCTGCTGAACCTTGATATTACCCTTGGCGGCCTCCACGCCGTCACCGAAGCCCTCGATAAAAAACTCGACCAACTCATCCAGGAACGCCCCGAACTGGCCGAACATGTCCGCACCCTGGAGGAAAACTACGACCAGGAACTTTTCAATACCGAAATGGGCGACCTTAAAAAATGGCTCATCCAGCAGGGTATCCGGCTGGACTAATCCCGCCTATTTTAGCCATAACCTCCTTTGCCGCCTGTAGTTCCGTATATTCCACCCTTTTGCGGATACGCCGCCCGACTGCGGAACCGCCCCGACGAAAAACCTTGCTCTAAGTTCTGCCGGCCGGTATGCTCTGAATCGGCGCATGAATGCGCCTCCGCTTATGGAGAGGTGTCCGAGCGGCTGAAGGAGCACCCTTGGAAAGGGTGTGTATGGGTGACTGTACCGCGGGTTCGAATCCCGCCCTCTCCGGTGTCCCTGGGGTTGGTGTGCGGCCAGGTTCTTTTTATGGGGTGTGGCTTATGTGCTACAAGGCGGGATGAGAACACGCCTGCTGCATCAGCGGCAGTAAAGTGGGTTTGACGCCTTATTGTCGCTGCGCAGCAAATCCCGCCCTCTCCGGTAATTTTTAAGTGAATTCGCAAATCTTATTTTTTTTCTTTGACGTAATCGCCGCCGTTTTTTAGCCAGGTTTCAGGGCGGGACCATGATTTTTTATTTACGAATACCGTTTGATCGACGCATTCAAGGGTTTCGAGCATTTTGGGGTCGCCAATTTCGTAGAAGATTTTGTCGTGGGGATCGAAGCGATTGAAGGTATAAATGCCGTTAACCCCGGCCTTCCAGGCGTTATAGGCTTCTCCCCGCCAGAGGGTGACAGACGTGAGGTCTTCGGCCCCGCCCCATTCCGGCGCAATACGCCGTTCTTCAATACAGGCATAGACCGGCACATGGTATTGCCGGCCCAGAGCCACCAGATTTTCCCACGGCTCCAACTTGAAGTAGTCACTGCCGATGACAATATCCACCAGGTTTTCCTCCAGCCATTGCGGCGCATCCAGGCCCAAGGCCCGGCAATAGTCCATCGAGTCGGGAATGCGTATGGCGATGAGAATCGGTTTGCCTTTACGCAGGCCTTCCTCTTCGGTCATCCGGCGGATTCGGCGCATCAGCTCCGTAAAAATATCCCGTTGGGCCTGAGTGATATCCTGGCCGACCATCTGTTCCTTGAAGATCACCGGGTGGCGGAAGAAGTCCAATTCGATTCCATCGACATCGTAGCGATGACAGATATCCGCCAGAATATGGTACACTTTGTCCCGCACCTGGGGGTGATTGTAATCCAGTGAGGACCAGCGACGTCCGCCGTATTTCATCTTTTTATAGCGGTCTTCTTTTTTGCCAACGAGATAGTGTGGATTATCTTTTTTCCATTGCGCGAAACATTCGGGTCTTAATGAGTCATGGGTATCGTTCATTCGCATCGACCAGAAAATTTCCTTGTCGTGTTGGCGGCAGAAATCAATCATCATTTTCAAGGAGTCAATATTACGTTCCTTCAAAGTTGCCATCATTTTAGGGTTAATCCAGTTGCTGTGGCGGGATTCGCCTCCTTCAACGGGATGGGTGTACATGTTAAAGACTCCGGTGCAGTAGAAAATGGAGTCAACGTGAGAATGGATGAGAGGTGCGGTTCGTTTTTCCAGGAATTTTTCGACGTGTTCGAGGTTTTCCGGACCGAGCATCTCAAAATCGTTGCCGTCGTTGTTCATAATGATGCGGCGGGTGCGATGTTTGGCCTTTTGACGCTGTTCACGCAGGACGCTTAATTCAGACAGAGGGGAAGTTGTGGTTGATTTAGCCTTTTCTTTTACAGGTATAGTGGAATTTTGGACGCAGGAATATTCGACAAAAAATAAGCTCGCTAGATAGATAATGAATAAATAAGTGCTTTTGAAAAACATGGATAGATCCTTTCCTTATTTATGAGCTTTTTTAGAAAAATTCAATCTGTGACATTATGCTTCGAATATGACTAAATTTTCGCATCCTGCCACCTGAATTATGAGTTTTCCGCAATTATTAGGGTGCAGATTTTGGAGCATATCTTGTCTGTCTAAAACATTACAATTAACAATATACCCATTACGTATATGTTATACCGTTATTTGTTAGTGATACAAAAATTTATGTTCTGTTCTTGATTTTATCATCAATAAGCCTTATTATGTCATACAATAATACATATTGCAATAGTGAATTTGGATATGAGAAACATCATGAAGAATGGCATTTGGCAGGGGATTGGATTAATAGTGTGGGGTGTTTTGTTTTTATGCGTGATGTCGGTACATGCGGAAATTGTTGCCTGGTGGCCGCTGGATGAGGGATTGGGGCAGATTGTCGGGGATGCCTCCGGAAATGGATGTGATGGTTTTCTGGGAGATTTCGTGGGTGATGCTGGTAAGGATCCATTTTGGGTGTTTGATTCCCCGCGAAACAGATATGTTTTAGAATGGTCTTGGGGAGATGTTGATGAATATGTAAATCTAAACGAACAAATTGGCCACTTTCGAGATTTGACCCAGGGAACCATTATGGCCTGGATTTGCCGGGCGGCTGATGAAATTTATCCGGTGGATATTATTTTGGCGGCGTCTGATAGTTCTGATGCGAGCAGTGATTTGCGTTTTTTTGTTAACTATCGGCCGGTCAGTTATGCGTATGACAGCTTGTTCTTCAATGTTCGTAATGATGGCGTCAAGCCGGCGGTGGTACGCACGGACGAACAACTCGGCATCTCTCCGTTTGGACCGTGGCGTCATGTGGCGGTTACAGTATCGGAAGCAAATGAGGTCAAGCTTTATATAGACGGGGCGGAGCAACCGCTGGATCCGGCGGGGATTACGACTTCGCCACTGGGTTTTTTCGCAGGCGTGTCCGATATCGATACGATGGGACTGGGGCGAAACGTTGACAGTGATGGAGCGCAAATGCTTTTTGACGGCCGTATGAGCGATGTGGCGGTGTTCAGCCATGTACTCAGCACCGAAGAAATTGCACTCGTGGCGACGGACGCAGTTACACCCGGAGCGCTGGATTACCGGGTAACCCGCGGGACGCCGGAAAGCGGCGCGAGCCAGGTCGATCTGGCAACGGTGTTAAGCTGGGAAGAGCCTTCGGCGGCGAACGGCGCGACGTACCATGTTTATGTGGGGACGGATGCGGATTTGTCCGATGATTTCGCCGGCGGTACGGCGTTTACCTGGTTTGATCCCACACTGGCTTACGGTGAAACGTATTACTGGCGGGTGGACGTAGTAACGGCGACGGACACCTACCAGGGAGCGATAATGAGCTTCACCACCGTGGGAAAAGCAACGGATCCCCATCCCGCCGATGGGAGCGTCGATGTTTATACGGAAACGATGTTGGTGTGGAACGGCGATGTGACGTCGTGTACGTATGATGTATATTTGGGTGTAAGTCTTGAGAGCATGGTGTATGTTGATACTGTTCAGGCTACGGCTTATGAACCGGAGGAGGAGCTTGAGGGGCAGACCCAATATTTTTGGCGCATCGACACGCGCAATCCATCCGGGGAGCTTGTCGCTGAAGGGGATATTTGGAGTTTTACGACGGATGTTACGGGCGCATTTCTTAATCAAACCGATGTTTTCGTCAGCGGGACGGAAGGCTATCATACATATCGCATCCCGGCGATTATCAGGACGGTGCAGGGGACGTTATTGGCGTTTTGCGAGGGTCGCAAGAACAGTTCGGCCGATAGCGGCGATATAGATATTGTCCTGAAGCGTAGTTATGATGGCGGCCAAACCTGGGGGACGCTGGAACTGGTCTATGAGGAAGGCGATACGGCCACGATTACCATCGGTAATCCCTGTGCGGTGGTGGATAAGGATACGGGACGCATCTGGCTGGCGTTTTACCGCAATAACATGCGTGTTTTCATTGGTTATAGCGATGATAACGGTGTTAGTTGGTCAGAGCGGGAGGAAATCACCGAGGGGGTCGTTCCGGCCGAGTGGTATCGAGGCGGAACCGGGCCGGGCGTGGGTATTCAGCTTGAGCATGAGCCTTATGTCGGGCGGCTAATTATACCGTGCTGGCATCAATATTACGACGGCATTTATGGTTCTCATATCATTTACAGTGATGACCACGGCGGAACCTGGACCCATAGCCCGGCCATCCTGCCTGACAGCAACGAATGTCAGGTCGTGGAGTTGACCAACGGTGTTCTCTTGAATAACCATCGGCGCTCCGGAAGCTATACGGGTTATCGCGGCGTTTCTTTCAGTAATGACGGTGGAGCATGTTGGGGCGAAATAACCCCTGATTATGAACTTATCGAACCGACCTGTCAGGCAAGTTTTCTGCGTTATACGAAATTTGCGGAGCCGGATAAAAACCGTCTGCTTTTTAGTAATCCCGCCGCAACCGCCCGCAGCAATATGACCGTTAAACTTAGCTACGATGAAGGCGATTCTTGGCCGGTCGCCAAAACGCTTTATGCCGGATCATCAGCGTACTCATGCTTGGCCGTTCTGGGTGATTATAGTCTGGGATGTTTGTATGAAAGAGATTCCTACGGAAAAATCACTTTTGCTCATTTTTCCCTTGAATGGCTCACCAATGGAACCGACAGGGCGACTCTATTGGGTGATTTAAACCAAGATCGAAAGATAGACATGGAAGATCTGGCCATCATGGTGAATAACTGGCTGACAGATAATCGCCCCTGTACGATATTTCCAACGGGGGACCTTAACGAGGACGGCATTGTGGATATGGAAGATCTATCCTGGTTAATTTCCGTATGGTTAATGGGGCATTGGTATGATAGTTAATATACTGAGGGTAACATTTTAATTTGGATCTTTTGCTCGGTCATTTACGATTAGATACATAACCAATTTCAAATAAACAAGTTATATCCATATCGGGCTTTTTCATTTTTGATAAAAAAAAGGTTGAAATAAATATGCAAAGCGTTTAATATGTCATTATGTAAGACATAATGACATATTAGTTGATATTTCAAGCGATTCGATCAAAGTGTGTTAATTTTAAAAAATCTGGACAATTCAGCCCGTTCAACTCGTTAACGTTTTATGGGCACAATGAGGTTTTTTCTGAATGGAGGATGTTATGAAGAGGCACATCTGTGGAATTGGACTAATGATGCTACTATTGTTCGCCGTGGGAGCGGCACAGGGTGATTTGGTGGCGTGGTGGCCGCTGAATGAAGGGTCGGGGCAGATTGTGGGGGATGCATCCGGCAATGGTTACGATGGATTTTTGGGGGATAGTAATGCTGATGCTGTCAAGGATCCCGCATGGGTGGTTGACAGCACGCGGGGCAATGTTTTGGAATGGTCCTGGGGTGATTTCGATGAGTACGTCAATCTTAACGACCAGATCAGCCATTTCAGCGGTTTGACCCAGGGAACCATCATGGCCTGGATTAACCGTGATGCCGTGGAAGAATACCCTGTGGATGTTATTTTAGCCGCCTCAGACAGCGATGACGCCAGCAGTGATTTGCGTTTTTTAGTTAACTATCGACCAACGGCCTACAATTATGATGCAATTTTCTATAGAAGTCGCAACGACGGCGACGTTACCAAAGATGTACGCACAGACGGCAGCACCTCTCCTTTTGGCGGGTGGCATCATGTCGCCGTTACCGTGCCGGGTGCAGGCGGTACAGTTAAACTCTATATCGATGGTGTGGAGCAGCCGCTTGATGCGGCCGGCATAACCACCATGGATTTCTTTGCGCATGTTCAGGATATAGACACCATGGGACTAGGGCGTAATGTGGATGAAGGGGGGAGAACGGAAATGCTTTTTGACGGCCGCATGAGCGATGTGGCGGTATGTGACGTGGTTGTGCCCGGTCTAGTTATCGCTAAAATCGCTTCCGACGAGTGGACGCCCATGGCCGTGGACTACGCGGTAACGGAAGGCACGCCCGCCGATGGGGCAATTCAGATTCCCACAACTTCGACATTGAGTTGGGTTCAGCCTCCCAAGGCTGTTGGCGTTACCTACAACGTGTATCTGGGCACCGATACGAACCTTTCGGATGATTTTGTCGGCAGCACCACGGGTACATCATTCATCCCCACGTTAGCGGCGGGAAAGACATATTATTGGCGCGTGGATACGGTAACGGCATTGGACTCTTACGAAGGCATCATGTTTAGTTTCACTACTGAAGGCGCTACGCTAAACCATTACCCGTGGGACGGAATGGAAGGCGCGGATCCCTATACGCAGCCGCTAAGCTGGGAAGGCGGCCCGACGATTGCATCCTACGATGTATATTGGGGACAGCAGGGGTCAATGTCTTTTCAAACCAATACCACGGATACAACCTGGACGGCGACAGGTCAAAGTCCGGATACCGTCTATGAATGGCGAATTGACCCGCGTGATTCAGGCAATAATCTGATTGCCACGGGTGACGTGTTAACCTATACCACCGGCGCTCTGGAAGCTCAATGGAAACTGGATGAAGGTTCCGGCATCACGGTGACGGATAGTGTGGGTAGCGCCAACGGCACATCCGTGGATGACGCCTGGACCGATGGCGTGGTTCCGATTGATGGAAGCACGTTTGGTTCGGCGATGGTATTCGATTCTGTTGATAACCTTGTGAGGATTCCTCCCCAAGCTTCTCTGGAAGGTTTGCCCGCTATGACTGTAACGGTCTGGGCCAGGCCCGGATCACTTGGGTACAAACCTCGCATAGCCGGACATGACTATCAATGGTATCTCATGGAAAAAGAGGGGTATCCCACGTTTACGGTTTACGGTATCAGCACGAATGATAATCCCGCCCAGTCTCCCGAACGGGTGGACCCGAATGACTGGTACCATGTTGCAGGCGTCTGCGATGGTAAGGACATGAAGATTTATGTCAACGGTGTGCTGAAAGACACCGCGCCGGCAATTCCTTTCCTCACGGGCACTAACTCCGATATAACAATCGGCGCCCAGGTTCGAGGAACCGAAGCCCCATATGATTATTATAATGGCCGGATTGATGATGTTCGCATCTATTCCGCCGCATTAAGCACGGAGACAATACAGTCGCTTTATGAAAACAGCTCTTTGGCCAGAAATCCTATTCCGGCAGATGAAGATACGGCCGAACCGGTGCTGCGGCCGATTACCACGGACCTGCAATGGACCAAGGGGCATTCGGTAAATCTTCAGGATGTGTATCTGGTCAAGGTTGATCCGCTTTATGGTGAAGATCCTAACTTTAATGAACCGGGAGCACTGGTATTTTCGGCTCTTAATGCGTCGGGAAATTCGGTGGCGCTGCCCGATCTGGAGTACGATACCCAGTATGGCTGGCGCGTTGATGGCAAGGATTCTTCCACGGGATTTATTGCAGGCAATGTGTGGATATTCACCACCGAACCTATCAAGGCATACAACCCAACGCCGGCAAACGGAGCCAGTGACATCAATGCGGCCAATCCGCCTGCTTTGAGCTGGTCCAAAGGCGGCATCGGGACATTTACCTATAATGTCTATTTCGGCACGGAATCGGGTAATTTACCGCAGATAGGTTATGACTTAACCGTGGAAACCCTGGCCATGCCGGCCCTGGCGTATGACGTTACCTATTTCTGGCGGGTGGATGAAGTTCAGGGCGGCACGACATACACCGGCGATGAGTGGAGTTTCTCTACGGTGACGCCGATATGCGACCCCGTGCCGGTGGCGGACATCAGCGGCCCGGCAGGAACACCCGATTGTATCGTGGATTTGTATGACTTTACCGAATTGGCGGCAAGTTGGCTCACGTGTAATCTTGTTCCGGTAGAGGCGTGTCCGTAAGGAAGCATGTGTAGTCCGTTGGGAAGGTCCTTGACAAAGGCAAGGACCTCCCAAACCTGATTTTAAAAGGACGTGTGTGTACGCCTGCTGATAACGTGTGTTGCGTTAAGCCGCAGTACTGGCTGTGTGCGAAGGGCAGGCAAAGGCAGATTTCTTACTATAGGAGAAGGAATTATGTTGAAATCGAAAGTAGTATTGGGACTGATGGTTTTGTTGGGAATGGGCGCTGGTTTTAGCCATGCCGGCGTTATTTTTGACATGGGCTGGGATGGCGACCAACTGGGTGTGCAGGCGCAGGGAGAGTTGACGATTGATTCCTCCGGTACGGTTGGCACGAACGCCTGGGACGGTTATTTTGACGGCGGCGCGCTCACGGGGACAAGCATGCCTGTTGTTCTCGACGGTGCAACGGCGGGTACGCCCTCCGGAACCAACGCCCTTGATTTGCGCAACATCACCGGCGGCGTCGTATTGCATCAAGCTCTTTCCTACAGTGAGATCGGCGATCTGTATGGCGGCCGCACAACGGCCAGCCCGGATACCCCCTCGCCCTATTTCACGCTCGGCGAAACCGAAGAATGGACCATGGAGTTCGTTCTCAACGTTACCGATGGTTACAGTCTGCGCGGCGGCATCATAAACGATGTTCTGGATACAACACAACAATGGTGGGTGCGAATTACCGCCACTGGCGGGCTGGAATTCATGTTCCAGGATGCCGAAGGGCAACGGGCGTTCGCTACGCATGGTTCAGGATTGAATGACGGCCTGTGGCACCATATTGCTTTAGCAATCGACCGGCTGGACGATGGCAATGACAATATGACGGTGACCAGCTACCTGGACGGGGAGGTTCTCGGTTCGACCACCACAGTTTACGTCGGTAACGGCGTCGATGTGGTCGGCGTGGGCACGCGCGATATCGAGATTGGGACGTTTGGCGGCCGGACCGACCGGCAGTTTGATGGGATGATAGACCGTATCGTCATCAGTGATGAACTGTTGGCGCCGGGCAGCTTTGTGATTCCTGAGCCTGCAACCCTGATCCTGCTGGGTTTGGGCGGCGTAGCATTTCTGCGTCGGCGGCATTAAGCGTGCGGCTTGCTCTAACTTGCTTTACGTTATACAATTAAGATAAAGTGTCGAAAAGGGTACAGAGAGTCGAGGAGGTGTTTCCCGACTCTCTGTATCTCGATAAACAGGTTTCTGAAAGAGAAAATATCAATGGCCTTTGAACATGTTACGCAAAATTCACTGGTGGAGCAGGTGGAAGATCAGCTATTGGCGAACATCCACTCCGGAAAGTATTCACCGGGAACATCTCTGCCCTCGGAGCAGGAGCTTTCCGAACGAATGAAGGTCAGCCGCAGTGTGGTTCGCGAAGGTTTAAGCCGATTGAAGGCACTGGGTTTGATCGAATCCAAAAAGAAAAAGGGTATGCTGGTGACGTCTCCGAAGGATTTCGGCAAGCTGGGCCATATCGTTCATCCCGCGATTATGGCGGGTGCATCCGCCAAAGCGGTTCGGGAGTTGCGAATCGTTATCGAAGTGGGACTGGCGGACATCCTGTTTATGCGTAAAACCGATGAGGATATCGCCGATCTGGACAGGCTTGCGGTCGAAGGTGAATGCGCCAAAGACAAGTCGCGTGAGGAAAGAATTGAATTGGATATCAAGTTTCATAAACGATTATACGCCGCAACCCATAATCCGATGCTGATTCAGTTGCAGGATATTTTGCTGCGTTTTTTTGAAGATATAAAGCGGTTAGACAAACGCTACATTAACCGCGAACTTCCTTTCGAGGCGACGCATGCCGGCCTGGTCGAGATTTTAAAATCAGGTACGGTGGAGCAGTTCCGCACCGCCATGAAGAAGCACTTAAAGGTTTTTTTTGACATAGACAACGATGAAAGCAAGCATGAATAAAGTCAATTTCGAGTATAGTTTACCCGTGTCTGCGCGTTATGATGTGATTGTGGCCGGCGGCGGGCCGGCGGGATTTTCTGCTGCCGTGGCGGCAAGCCGAAACGGCTCGAAAACATTATTAATCGAAGCGCAAGGCGCCTTGGGCGGCCAATCGACCAGCGGCTCGCTGCCTTTTTTTCTTGGGGCCAAGTCACAAGGCAGAGAGGTTGTCAAGGGCATTTTTAGTGAACTGGTAAAAAACATGGTTCACGCGGGGGATGCATTGGGACCGGCCCGAACTCCGGCTCAGGGCGGCAAACTGATAGGACTGGGGGTTACCGATGATGAGGTCATGTTTGACCCGGAAAAGGGGAAAAAACACTTTGAAGATATGGCGCTGAATGCCGGCGTGGAGTTGCTTTATTTTTCCTCTGTGATCGACGCCAGGGTCACAAATAACAAAATTAACGGTGTTTTGATCTCGAATAAATCAGGTCTGTCCTATATCGAAGCGGATTTTTTTATTGATTGCACCGGCGATGCGGATATGACCCATCTGGCCGGTTATCCCACCGTGAAAGCCACGGATAGGGGGGGAAGTCTGGCCCCGGCGACCCTGATTTTTCATGTCGAAGATGTCGATGCCAATGAGCTGGCGGCCTATCTTGACAGCGGAGGGGATAAACGGTTCAGAAGCATGATTAAAGAGCTGAAGGCCGCTGGAATATGGAAGTGGCCCAAAGACGTCCATATCATGTTTCCCATGTTGAGGAAGGGCGTCATGATGATAAACGGGGTGGAACAGGCCGATGTTGACGGCACGAATGTCCGCGATATCACTGACGCCGTCATAAGAGGAAGACGCTGGGCGTTTGAATATATGGAAAAAGTACTCAGGCCCCATGTGCCCGGATTCAAAAAAGCCCAGATCAGGCAGATTGCTTCGT
Organism: uncultured Pirellulales bacterium; assembly: GCA_964578395.1. Classification (GTDB taxonomy): domain Bacteria; phylum Planctomycetota; class Phycisphaerae; order Sedimentisphaerales; family SM23-30; genus JAFGBA01. The sequence goes on along the minus strand of CAZOCV010000011.1, from coordinate 10,350 downwards.
GGTTAGGAGTGCGTGAAACCCGTCGCATCGTCGGTGAGTACGTGCTGAGCCTGTCTGATATGGTTGAAGGTCGTGAATTCGAGGATTGCATTGCTTATTCAGGATATCATCTGGACTTGAGCAAGTCCGAGCGAACTGCAGACAAAAAATGGCGCATTGTTCAGCCCCTGCATATAAATCCGGAATCGGGACAATCTGTTCCCCTGAAAAAAGTTAAAGACAATCTGGCCCGAATCCCGTTTCGCAGCCTGATCCCCAAAGGGGCGAAGAATCTTTTAGTGGCCGGGCGGTGCGTTTCGGTTGAGGGGCAGGCCCTGGGGCCGATTCGGGTGATGGCGCCGTGTTTTGCCATGGGGCAGGCCGCGGGCACGGCGGCGCATCTTTGTTTGGAGATGGGACAGACGCCGCAAACTTTACCGCCGACGGTTTTAAAACAGCGTCTCAAGCGGGACGGGGCCGCGGTGGATCTTCCGGAAACACCAATAAATACCTCTGACGAGAACACGTCGGTCTGCGCCACGACATCGCGAACATCCGCAAAACAAATATTAACATAAGTCAATTTCCACAAGGGATATTTAAATGATCTACCAAAGAAAAAACAAATCAGGATTTACCTTGATTGAGTTGCTGGTGGTGATTTCTATTATCGCTTTGCTGGTGTCGATTCTGCTGCCGGCGCTGAACAAGGCGCGATTGCAGGCCAAATTGGTGGTCTGCGCCAGCAATCAGCACCAGATACTCATTGCCCTTCAGGAATACGAGACCAGTAACCAGAAATTGCCACCCAGTACGGCGGGATTTAACGATAATGGGAATATTGGCTGGGCCTTTCCCGATCAGTTGAGTTATCACACCACGCCAAATTACGACAACTATCGGCCCGGTTTGAATGGCGGGCGAGTCAGCAGATATCTGGGCCAATATCTGGAAGACCCTTCAATTTACCATTGTCCCATGACAACGTCGTATGATCCTGACGCCATGGTGACCGATGACCGCCATGGCGGCATGATTACTTATACAGAGGCCTATCTTACCGGTCATCATGAGTATTTACGATGTTCATACATGTTGATGTGGAATTACCTGGGATTTAAGCATAACCTTGGTTTCGAGCCGGTGGCCGGCAAGGATAAATTGATGATCTGCGATTTACTGTATTGGAGCACAACGATTTCGACCTGGGCGCCAGGTTATTGGGAAAGCGCGCATCCATTCGAAGGCGCCAGCCGGCGGAGTGAAGATCGTTGTTGGTTTTTTGAATATTATGAGCCTGGCTACTCGATCGGCGGTGATGTTCCATTTGATGTTGCTTTGAACGCGGGATATATTGACGGCCACGTTGAACGCTATCAAAGTTTTGAAACCGTGGAAACCTGGCTGGGCGGCTTGGTTCAAACCGATCCATCATTGGTGCGCATTCCCAGGGACTTCCAATAACCTGCATGGGTGAGGTAAACGGTTAAACGCATAATATACCTTCCCTTATGATGGATGGTTTAATTTCGTAATCAGGAGTTATAGACGGATGGGGAAGATACATGGTTTAATCGCAGCGTCCTTTACGCCATTTGATGCGAATGGCCGGGTGAATCTTAATCTCATCGAAAAACTGGCCGAACATTACCTTCAAATGGGTCTGGCCGGTATATTTATTAACGGCACTACCGGCGAAAGCCTGTCCTTGACGGTTCCCGAACGGATGGCCCTGGCGGAGGAATGGATCAAATATGGGCGGAGTGATTTCAAGATGATTGTTCATGTGGGGCACAACAGTATCGAGGCCTGTAAAGAATTAGCCTCTCACGCTCAAAGAATCGGCGCCTGGGGAATCGGCGCCATGGGTCCGTGTTTTTTTCGGCCGATAGATATGCAGGAATTTGTACTTTATTGCCGAACGATTGCCTCTGCGGCGGCAAATTTGCCCTTCTATTATTATCATATGCCGTCCATGACGGGTGTAAATTTCAAAATGGCCGAATTTCTGGCCGCGGCCGCTGAGGATATCCCCAATCTTGCCGGGATCAAATTTACCCATGAAAACCTGATGGATTATCATAATTGTTTGTGTTTCGCCGATGCTCGTTTCGACATCCTTTTTGGCCGGGATGAAATATTACTTGCCGGGCTGGCTCTGGGCGCCAAAGGCGCCGTCGGCAGCACCTATAATTACGCCGCTCCGCTTTATTCTCAACTTATCGCCGCGTTCGAGGCGGGTGATATCACTACGGCGCGTCGTTTGCAGAACCAGGTCATTGAGATTGTCAAGCTTCTCAAGCTGCCTGGCGCCGAGGAACTGGCGGTCAATAAGTATCTCATGTATTGTTTTTCCGGTATCGATTGCGGCCCGACGCGAACACCAATCAAAAACCTGACCCATGCGCAAAAAGCCGCCATATCGGACAAACTTGATCAACTCAAAAAAACGTTGTCAACCCTGAATTTATTGCCGATATAATCAACATTATGACAGGGTCATTACCTATGTTCTTCGTCTCTGATGCTTAAACCGTTAAAAGATTTACTTAAATATCTCGAAAATCACCTGGATGAACAAAAGCTAAAAGCGGCGGAAAACCTGCATCAGGCCGCACTCTGCTGGCAAAACGTTCCCAGACTGCCGATTATTGCGTCCTACCCTTATCCGGGCGACGCCCCGTTTCAGCCTTTGCCGCATGGTCAGGTCTTTGATAATCCCGAAATAATGCTGTTCAACCAGTTGGTTAACGCGTTTGACTCCAGTATCTGTCTGAGCGAACAAATCGGTGATGATTTATCCTTGGCCATCAGGGCGGATTTCGGCTGCATACTTATTGCATCCCTCTTTGGCGCCACCGTCGAACAGGTCGACAATAATCCACCCTGGATACGACATGATCAAAATAATATCAGCTATGAGCAAATCATGGGTCAATCATCTGATGGTTTTAAGATGGGCTGTGTTTCCCAGGCCGCATCTTGCTATAAATTCTACCGGGACATACTGGCGGATTATCCTCGTCTGGCCAGGCATGTAAATTTAACCCTGCCCGACTTGCAGGGGCCTATTGATAATCTGGAACTCATCCGCGGCAGCGACATATTTACCGATATGCTTTCCCGTCGGGACGTGTTTTATGAGGCGATGGCCGCTGTAACCCAGGCACAGATTGAAATGGTAAAATATTTTATCCCTTTTATAAAGGAAACATCGTCTTCATTTAGCCATCAACACGGCGTGCCCCTGAAAGGCGGCCTTCTGATTCGAAATGACACCGCCATCATGGTCGGACCGAAAATATATCGGGAAATGATCGCGCCCTTTGACGAACAGCTATTGAAGGCATGGGGCGGCGGCATTCATTCCTGCGGTAACGTGAACAAGATGGCCTCCGAGTTTATGTCTCTTGCGTCTATCCAATGTTTTGATTTTGGTCAGTCAGAACTTAATGACGTGGAAACCATATACGAGACCGCCCAAGCAAAAAAAGTTGCTTTAATAAGAGTTGTGGCCGATGAGCCGGATTTGTTGAATGGGAAAATTCTTGAAAAATATCCTACCGGCGTTAGCCTTCTCTTTAGAGCGACATCTTATGAACATGCGAAAAACGTCATCACCGGTTATAAACATGCCGTCCCATGATTCGTCAAAAAAACTCGTTGCCGCCATTTTAATAAGCATGATGGCCGTCACGTTCTTGGCCTTTGCCAACGATGTTTTTGGCAAAGATATGGCGGGCTTTGCATTAGCCGGTGAAATACCCGATAGCATCCCTCCATTTTCTTCTTTTGTAGGCGTCTTAAATAATAATATTATTATCGCCGGAGGAGCGGCTTTATCCGCACCGGGGAACAGGGTATTGTTCGATGACATTTACATCGGAGTCCGGCAGGAAAAGGGATACCAATGGCAAAAATCGCCCTGCACAATGCCGCAGGCCGTCGCAGGCGGGATAACGATTCAGATTGAAAACGCCATGCTCTGTCTGGGCGGCCGTCATAAAGACGGCTTAAATCAAGATGTCATACTTTTGGAGTCTGTCAATGACGTCATACAGGCCAGGCGGATTACCCAACTACCGCATACGGCCGCCGTTGTGTCTGGTTGTGCATTTAAAAAAGGCGTTTATGTGCTTATGAACGACCCAGCGGCCGCCGATACTTATAGACTGTGGCGATATGATATGGTTGCGGCCGAATGGGAACAACGGCATGTGTTTGCAACTCCGTATAGTCTAGCCTGTCAAAACGACGGTGTGTGTGATTGCGTCTATCTTTTATCTTCGGGAAAAGGCACAAGCAAAAATTATCGTTATCAAGAAGGAAATGCCGCCCTTCCGGCCGTCATGTCAGAAGTATCGCCTCCGCCTGAAGGTTGGTATGTCACGGATGTTAACGCGCTGGGTGCTTCCCACATTTTGTGTCTTTTTGAAGAAGGGTCGCTCTATGCCTACCACACTATTACGGACACATGGGTGAAGCAGGAAGGGCTCCCCGCTCTTCTATCAAAGTCCCTACTATTCCATGACAATAACAAAATGTCGGTGCTAATCAGCCGCGATGATAACCTGAGCATAAAATCAATCTATACCAGGACGATACCGCCCGACCCGAAGCATTTTATCTGGCTGGACTACCTGGTATTTGTCATCTACCTTGTTTTGCTTGTTGCTATAGGGATGTATTTTTCAAAACGGGGAAAAACCACTTCCGATTATTTTCTCGGGGGAAAACGGATACCCTGGTGGGCGGCGGGCCTGAGTATTATGGCTACCCAGGTCAGCTCCATAGGCTTTATGGCCATACCGGCCAAAAGTTATGCCGCCAATTGGCAATATTTTGTGGGTGTTCTGAGCTGGTTTGTTGTGGTTCCCATTGTCATCCGGTATTTTATTCCTTTCTTTTGCAAATTAAATATAACCACAGCTTATGAGTACCTTGAGTATCGCTTTAATTATGCGGTTCGTTGCTTCGTGAGCATGCTTTTTCTCCTGATGCAGTTGGCTAGAATGGCGATTGTATTGTATTTGCCTTCCCTGGCGTTAACCTCCGTCACCGACATGGACCCGCGCGTCTGTGTTATTATTATGGGCGTGCTTTGCACTCTATACACTGTGGCCGGCGGTATTGAAGCGGTCATCTGGACGGATGTCGTTCAGGCATTTCTGCTGATTGGCGGGGCCTTGTTTTGTGTTTGCCTGATTATTTTCGGCTTCGACCAGGGGCCGGGTGCTTTTTGGGATATCGCCATTCGTGATAATAAGTTTGACATGGTTCAGCACGGGTTTAGCCCGGCCATGCCCGCTTTGTGGGTTATCCTCGTGGGTAATGTATTTACCAGATTTTCGGCCCTTACTTCGGATCAAACCGTGGTGCAGCGATATTTGACCACCTCCAATATTAAACAAGCCGCGCGTTCTCTCTGGGTGGATGTTGCTGCTTCCATTCCCTGGGCCGTGATTGTATTCCTGTTTGGCACGGCGCTGTATGCTTTTTATAAGGTTCATCCTGAAAAGCTGGATCCGAATATCGCCACCGACGGCATCGTTCCCTTCTTCATCGCCCAACAACTGCCGCCGGGATTATCCGGCCTGATTATCTCCGCTATCTTCGCTGCAGCCATGTCCAGCCTTGATAGTTCGATTCACAGTTCGGCGACGGTATTGGTCAACGATTTTTATGCTCGCCTAGCGCCGAAAAGTACGGAAAAACAACGTTTGGTTCTGGCGCGAATACTGGTCATCGTGCTGGGACTGTTTGCCACCGGTTTTGCGCTTATCATTGCCGGGCGGGGCATCGCTTCCTTATGGGATATGTTTATCGAAATCACTGGCTTAATGAGCGGTCCTATGGCGGGAATATTCATTTTGGGGTTGTTTTTCCGGAAGACAAACGGCTACGGCGTACTATGCGGAGCTTTTTTGAGTGTTATTATCCTGGTCGTCATAAAAAACAGCGGATTCGTTCATTTTTTCCTTTATACCGCCATCGGTTTAATTTTATCGCTTGTATTGGGGTATATCATAAGCAAGTTATTTTTTGATAAACCGAGTAAATGATTTATGCCCAGGATCATATCTTTTTGACATATACAGGCATGGTTTAAAATCAGATCGGTATTATGCGTATGGTGTTGCATGTGGATAATTTGTTGATGGATTTTTGTGGAAGTTAATCCCTTTTTTTTTCTTGAGCAGGGGAAAACCGCCTGTATAATAATTGCTGTTAAGTGTCTAATTGTGCTAAGGTTATGTCTTGCTGAGGTCGCTTGGATACAGTTTAGATACGCAGGTCGGTGATTCCCGACCTCACCGGTTTTTCTGGGATTTACGGCAAAAAACGTTCGTTTCTGGTTTCAAATGGCTAAAAAGAGAAAAAAATCTTCTAAAAACGGGAACATCTCCAAAATTTCTCACCTGCGCAAGCCGGAAGAAATGACATTGCGCCAATGGCAAACCGCCTTGCGGAAGGAATTCGGGAGCCGGCAGACATTTCGGCTGAAAAACGTGGGAAATGAACCCATTTTTTCAGAATTTATCGTCGAAAATCCGCAGACCGGGCGCGAATATCGTGTGGCCATACGCGGCCGCAACTGCGGGGACAATTATTGTTCCTGCCCGGATTTCGCCGTGAATACACTGGGCACGTGCAAGCATATCGAATTTACGCTGGCCAAACTTCACGCCAAACGGGGCGGTTCACAAGCATTCCAACAGGGATTTCAGCCTGATTATTCGGAAATTTATGTTCGCTATGGGGCCAAACGCGAAGTGGTGTTTAAGGCCGGAGCCCAATGCCCACCGTCCTTAAAGAAACTGGCCAGAGGCTATTTCGGCGAGAACGGCGTGCTATTGCCTCAAAAGTATTTGAAATTTGAGGAGTTTTACAATGCGGCCCGCGGCGTCAAACACGACTTGCGCTGCTACGACGATACTCTGGCGCTTATTGCCGAACTTCGGGATCGCCAGATTCTGGTTAAAAGAGTCGATAAACTGTTCCCGAATGGGATAAAAAGCAAAAATTTTGCGCATTTAGTCAAGGCTTCTCTTTATCCCTATCAATGCCAGGGCGCACTGTTTGCCGCCCAAGCGGGGCGATGCCTGCTGGCCGACGATATGGGTCTGGGCAAAACCATTCAGGCCATCGCCGCGGTGGAAATCCTTCATAAAGCTGTTGGCGTTGAACGCATCCTGATCATAGCGCCAACCTCTCTTAAGCATCAATGGAAACAGGAAATTGAGAAGTTTTCCGCACGCGACGCCGTCGTTGTTGAGGGGCTTTTAGCGGGGCGCACTTTGCGTTACGCCGCCCCTTCCTTTTATAAAATCACCAATTACGATGTGGTTTTCCGCGACCGCGAACTTATCCGCCGCTGGAATCCGGACGTGATTATCCTCGATGAGGCGCAGCGAATCAAAAACTGGAAGACGCGCACCGCCCAGAGCGTTAAACGTCTGGAATCAAAATATGCCATTGTTCTGACCGGCACACCTCTGGAAAATCGGCTGGAGGAACTGCATTCCATCGTGGAATTCGTGGACCGTTTTCGCCTGGGGCCGATGTTCAACTTTCTTGACCAGCACCAGCATCTCGATGAAGCCGGCAAGGTGATCGGTTATAAGGACCTGGCCAAAATATCCCAAACGCTTCGGCCCATTTTGCTGCGGAGAAATAAAAGCGAGGTGCTCAAGGAATTGCCCGAGCGGCTGGAAAAAAATTATTTCGTACCGATGACGTCGCAGCAAATGCAGCATCACGAGGAAAACCGGGAGATCGTCGCCCGCATTGTGGCCAAGTGGCGGCGTTACGGCTTTTTAAGCGAAAGCGACCGGCAGCGGCTGATGATCGCCCTGCAGAATATGCGCATGAGTTGCAACAGTACGTATCTGCTGGACAAGAAAACGGATTATGGCGTCAAGGCGGATGAACTGATGACGGTGCTGGACGAAATTTTCGAGACGCCCGACGCCAAGGTCGTTATTTTCAGCCAGTGGCTGCGGACTCATGAACTGCTGGTGCGGCGCCTGGAGACGGCCAAACGTGGGCATATTTTGTTTCACGGCGGCATTCCTGGCGTGCAGCGCAAAAAAGTGATTCAGCAATTCAAAGAGGATGATCGTTGCCGGGCGTTTTTATCCACGGACGCCGGCGGCGTGGGGCTGAACCTGCAAAACGCCTCAGCGGTCATTAATATGGATTTGCCGTGGAATCCGGCCGTGCTGGACCAGCGCATCGGGCGCGTGCACCGGCTGGGTCAGCATCGACCGGTGCGGGTGGTAAATTTCGTTTCGCAGGGAACCATCGAGCACGGAATGTTGTCGCTGCTGTCGTTCAAAAAATCGCTGTTCGCCGGTGTGCTCGAAGACGGCCAGAACGAGGTCTTTCTGGGCGGCAGCCGGCTCAAACGTTTTATGGAATCGGTGGAAAAGGCCACCGGCGGCATCCCTGCGGCCATGCCGGAACCGGCGACGGCGGAAAAGGAAGAAAGTGTCGCTGCCGCGAAAGAAGCAGACCATTCGCTTACGGATGTTGGCGGCCCGCAAAAAATGTTGACCGACCTGATTACCGCCGGGGCGTCTTTGCTAACGCAGTTTACTCAGTCGCTTCAGGGCGACGGCGCCAGGGCGGCTTCTTCCGGCGGAAAACCCATATCCGGCCTGAAGCTGGAAATGGATAAAAAAACCGGCCGACAACAGCTTAGTCTGACGCTGCCGCCGAAAGAAACGCTGGAAAAAGTTTTTACCCTGTTGAGTCAGCTTATACAGAAAATGTGATGATGCAAAAAATTCGGCAGGTGATGGCGAAGCATTGGGGGTATGAAAATTTTCTGCCGCTGCAAAAAGAGGCTATGGGGTGTCTGTGCGGCGGGAGGGACAGCATTGTTGTCCTGCCGACGGGCGGGGGCAAGTCGCTTTGTTATCAGGCGCCGGTGATGGCGCTGGACGGCATGGCGCTGGTGGTTTCGCCGCTGATTTCCCTGATGAAGGACCAGGTGGATACGCTGGTCGAATGCGGTGTCTCCGCGCTGCGGCTGGACAGTTCCCTTTCGCCCGGCGAACAGGATCACGTGTTGGAACGTATTCGCCAAAAGTCGCTCAAAATTCTGTACCTGTCGCCGGAACGATTAATGACCAATGGATTTACGCAACGGCTGCGCCAGCTGCCTTTGTCATATATCGCCGTCGATGAAGCGCACTGCATCAGCCAGTGGGGGCATGATTTCCGGCCGGAATATCGCCAGTTGGGGCGGCTCAAACAAATATTTCCCGGCATGACCATCGCCGCTTATACCGCTACGGCCACCGAGCAGGTGCGGAAGGACATCGCCGAGCAACTGCAACTAAATCAACCCGAAGTGCTTGTCGGCTCCTTCGACCGGCCCAATTTGATTTACAAAGTGCAGCCGCGCCAGGTTATTCTTCGCCAGGTCTGTGACGTGCTCGACCGGCACAAGGGTGAATCGGGTATTATTTACTGCATTCGGCGCAAAGACGTTGACGCCCTCTGCAGCGAATTGCAGCGGAAGGGATACCGCGTTGCGCCGTACCATGCCGGAATGGAAGATGATGCACGGAAGGAAAATCAGGATCGCTTCATCAACGAAAAGGTTGATATCATCGTCGCCACCATCGCCTTCGGCATGGGCATAGATAAATCCAACGTCCGCTACGTGATTCATGCGGGCATGCCCAAATCGCTGGAGCATTACCAGCAGGAAAGCGGCCGGGCCGGGCGCGACGGCCTGGAGGCGGAATGCTGCTTATTTTATTCCGGTGCCGATTTTGGCACGTGGAAACATTTAATGCGCGACATGCCCGAAGAACCGCGGGAAATCGCCCTGGCCAAGCTCGACGGCATGTATCGTTTTTGTACGGGGGCCGTTTGCCGCCATCGGGCCATTCTCCATTATTTTGGTCAAACAACAGACAAGGATAATTGCCAGGCGTGCGATGTGTGCCTGGGTGAATTCGACGCCGTGGAAGATGCGCTGGTCATCGCCCAGAAAATCCTTTCGTGCGTTTTGCGCCTGGAGCAGCGTTTCGGCGGCAATTACACCGCTTCGGTCCTGGTCGGTTCGACCGATAAGCGCATCCTCGAAAACGGCCACGACAAATTAAGCACGTACAATCTGCTCCAGGAACATGATTCGTCGGTCGTGCGTGACTGGATCGAACAGCTTGTCGGCCAGGGGTATCTGCAAAAAACCGGCGACTATAATGTGCTGGAAGTTACCCAAAAGGGCCGGAGCGTGCTAAGAGGAGATATTACTCCGCGTTTGCTCAAATCCGCGCGAAAACCGGCGAAGGCCGCCAAAATCTCCTCAGAATCATGGGAAGGCGTTGACAGGGATTTATTCGAGATATTGCG
>CAZOCV010000010.1:24243-29026 GCA_964578395.1 uncultured Pirellulales bacterium | reverse complement strand
TTCCGTTTAAAAAGCCACATATTGGCGAAGATGCGTTCGGGTTGGTAATGGGTCATGACAAAATCGCGGAGGGGGAGCATGGCTTCTTGGCGTTGTCGTTCGAGGTCGGCAAGTTGGCGGGCGTTATCTTCAGCGAGAGGTCCGCCGGGACGGCTGGGCAGGGTAAGCAATTGTTGGCACAGTGCGGCCGCCTGGTCCAGATAGCGCGGCGCGGCGGCGGCCGCCTCGGAGGCCGTGAGCAGGTCTTTGCTGTAGGGGGGCATCCCCCGGCCATACAGGTTGGGATGGACGCGCAGATCAAATGTACCCGTCCTGGCGTCCGCCCAGCGCGGCCAGAGGTCGAACGCCGGATGGTCATAAAACGGATAATGCACATTTTGCGTATCGACCATATACAGCGGCCTGTCGGCCTGCAACTGCGCGACGATGTTGCGCACCTGACGGGCAACCGTCGCGGGCGAGTCGGAGTGCATGTCGCCGTAAGCAGGAACAATGACGGGGCTGAACCGCTGCGCCTCGACATAAACGCCGGGAACCCAGCCCCAGACGTAAATTTTGTCATCGGGCGCGGAGTGCTCGCGGATGTAGCGGCCGCACTGCCGCCACGGTTCCCCGGCGGCGCGGTCGGCCTGAAAATGATTGCTCACCCTGGCAACAAGCGATGACACATTGGGAGCGATATACACCAGCGCCAACGCTAAGGCCATGACCGCAAACACCACCCGGCGCACCAGCCGGCGGGTGGTAATACGCTTCATTTCCACGCTGAAAATCGCCGTCAGCAGCACCGCCAGCGGCGCTAAAGCGCGAATGGTAAAACTTTTCCAATATCCCGCAGGTGCTGTATGAAACGTTATCCCCGCCCACCCTTCGCCGACAGCGCTCAAGCTGAAAAACAAATCCAGCACCGGCCAAACCAGCGCCAACGCCGCCAGCCCCCAGATATTTTCCCGGCTGCGATATACGACATACGCCGTAAGCATGGCGCCGGAGCCTAGCAGCGGCAAAAAATATTCCACGTAGCTCCGCGGCGACACCCATACAAAAGCCACATCGCACAGCCACCATACGCCCAGCAGGACGATAAGACGATCCTGCAGTTCAGCGCGGGTGAGCAATTCCTCGCGGCGCAGCCAGCCGATGATATTGCCGGCCAAACGCACCAGACGCCAGCCGACGGCGACCAGCCCTGCGCCAATAATCAGCAGCAGGGCATGATAATGGAGCATGACCTGGTCATACTGGGACGCAACATCGGATACGCTGCGGCTGCCGGCAAGGTAGCTGCCGCCGGTAACGGCCGCGGTAATGGACCTGCCCTTGATAAACGCCAAACCCGGAATGCTCGCCAGAAACGGGGTAAGATTGCCCTGCCAGATATTGAACACCACCAGCGGCAGCGAACCAACCACGGCTCCGGCCGCCAGCAGGCCGATATCGGCAAGGGTTTTCCGCCGTTCGCCGCGGTCCAGCAGCAAACGAAATCCCAGAAAAACCAGCAACGCAATGGTTATCGACGCGCCAGTCTGTTTGAAGAAAAAACTGTTGAACGCCGCCCCGCCCGCCAGCAGCATCCACACCCAGTGCCCGCCGGCCGCGCGGCGCATGGCCGCACACGCCGCGATCATCATGCAGGGAATCATGAACTGTTCTTTGGCGTTGCCATCCTTGGCGTAAGGCGGACAACTGAGATAAAACGCCGCCAGAATCACCGCCAGGCACGCCGCAGGCGAACCGTAAATTTTCCGCAGCGTCAGAAACATCAGCACCAGGGCCGTCACCTGAAACAGAAGCTGCATGACCTTTGGCCCGGTCTCACTGAAGCCAAAGATTGCCACCCCGACAACGTTCACCAGCAGGGTCGCCGGCTGTGCGGCCGGAATCACCGTCTGGCCGAGACGACCGCCGCTAACAATCTGCTGGGCGGAATACACATTCATGGGGCTGTCAAAGGGCGCGGGATTAAATTCGTGGAACTTATAGGCGACAAAGGGAATGCCGCCCACGACCAGCGCCAGCGCCGGCCAGAACCAGCGCCGCCAGTCCACCTGGCCGCCGGTAACACCGCGCGCCGGTTCGCTGCGCGCCGCGGAGGTGGTTTTACGCCGGCTCATTCGCGGCCTCCTGCCCCCGGCGAATACGGCGAACAATATACGTGGGTTTTTTCTGCGATTCGTGATACGTGCGCGCCAGCATTTCGGCCAACAGGCCCATCATCAGAAATTGTACGCTCATCATCATCAGCATCGTGGTTAATATCAGCAGCGGATTGCGATTCATGGCTAAATGCGAAGAATGAAACCATTTTTGCCAGATGACAATCGCGCCCGTAACGCAGGCGGCTAGAAAACTCAACATGCCTACCCCGCCGAAAATATGCAGCGGCTTGGTGGAAAAACTGCCCAGAAACTTGATGGTGGTCAGGTCCAGCAGCACCTTGAAAATCCGCCCCAGGCCATATTTGGTTTTGCCGCGTGTGCGCGGGCGGTGATTCACTTCGATTTCCGCCACCCGGCAGCCCGACCAGGTCGCCAGAGCGGGGATAAAACGGTGCATCTCGCCGTAAAGATGCAAATGTTCGATAATTTCGCGGCGATACGCCTTGAGGGTGCAGCCGTAATCGTGCAGCTTGACGCCGGTTATCAGGCTGATGAGCTTGTTGGCGACGCCGCTGGGCGCGCGGCGCGTCAGCCAGGTATCGTGTCGCACCCGCCGCCAGCCGCTGACCACGTCAAAGCCCTCATCCAGTTTGGCTAGTAATCGCGGGATGTCGGCCGGGTCGTTTTGCAAGTCGCCATCGAGCGGAATCATTACGTCGCCGCGGGCATGATCGAATCCGGCCGCCATCGCCGCTGTCTGCCCGAAATTCCGCCGCAATTCCACGACTTTCAGAAGCGGATATTCCCTGCATAACCCCTCATATTCGGCCGCACTGCCATCGGTGCTGCCATCATCCACCAGGATAAGCTCGTAATTTAGCCCCCGGTCGTCCATGACCGCCACAATTTCCCGCACTAACAAGGCCAGATTATCCCGCTCATTAAACACCGGCACGACGATTGATAATAGCCGCGTTGACTGGTTCACAAACTATCTCCCATATAGGACATAAGAGCAAGTATAGCAATAATAGCCACTTATGTCAAATCCAAACCTCGCCTCGCCCCGGTGGGTTTCCGCCGGAGCCAACAGGGTGGCGTAAATACCCCGTGGGGCTATAATAGTATTATTATCGGTCCGGCCGCCGGGACGCTCCTGCAAAAATCGGCATACGTTCCGCCGCGAAAACAGGATGGGTTTTATTCCCAGATTGGTATATTTATGGCCCGGCGTCCAAAACAGGAACATTTGAATAAAACGACAATGATGTAACGTTTTTGGAGAAGTACCTTATATATGTTCACGCAAGCCATCGTCCGAAAACCGGGCCGCAATTTTGCCCAGGGTATTACCAGTGCGAACCTGGGCAAGCCGGATTACCCCACGGCCTTAAACCAGCATGAACGCTATTGTGAAGCACTGCGAACATGCGGCCTTCAGTTGACTATTCTTGAACCCGACTTGGATTTTCCCGACGGCTGTTTCGTGGAAGACGTCGCCGTCATCACCGAAAAATGCGCCATTATCACCCGGCCGGGCGACATAAGCAGGCAAGGTGAAGAAAAAAAAATAAAAGAAATCTTGTCCCGGCAAATGACCATCGAAGATATCGTTGCGCCGGGAACCGTTGACGGCGGCGACATCCTCCGAATGGAAGACCATTTTTACATCGGGCTTTCCCAAAGAACCAATAAGCAAGGCGCCCATCAGTTAAAGTCCCTTTTGGAAAACCACGGCTATGCCGCATCCATTTTTCCCGTTAAAGGAATCCTGCATCTACAAACAGGCGCTACTTATATCGGGCGCAACCATGTCGTGGTTATTCCGGAACTTGCAGACGCCTTCAAGGAATTTGAGGTCATTGTGGCGGAGAAAGAGGAAGCGTATGCGGCAAACTGTTTATGGGTGAACGATTTTTTACTGATGCCTGCGGGCTTTGCGAAAACAAAACAGCAACTTTTAAAATCAGGGCATCAAATTATTGAAATGGAAATGTCCGAATTCAGAAAAATGGACGGCGGACTAACCTGTTTGTCGTTGATGTTCTGAATGTCCGCGGGAAACTCCCCGCCTAAGAATAAACACGGTTGTTATATCCTGCGACCAGATGAATGGAGATGATGACGTTGGCAAAAAACGAACTGACGATTCGAGGATTTCAGCAGCTTATCCGTGACCGTTATGAAGTTCGCGACCGCGAGCGCGGCACGCCGGGCACGTTCTTATGGTTTATCGAAGAAGTGGGCGAACTGGCGACGGCCCTGGCGGGAAACGATCAGGCCAATAAGGAAGAGGAATTCGGCGATGTATTCGCCTGGCTGTGCACCCTGGCGAACATTAACAACGTCGATATGGAAAAAGCCCTGGAAAAATACCAGGGCGAACACCTCGGTTATAAATAACGTGACGCAGGCATCCTGCCTGCGCTCTTGCGAATCGCCACCGAGTTTATGATGTGAAGAAGGCACGCGGGCAACCGCCTCAGGCGGACTCGTTACGCTTAGGCCACGCACCCCTGTACCTGCTTAATTCCAGAACGTTCGTCCCAGCCAGTCATCCACGACTATCGCTAAATCAAGAAGGTTGACACTTCCGTCCCGATTGGCGTCAGCACGAGAGCAATACCAGTTCAGTCGATTACAATCATCGCGCTGCCATTCATCGCTCAACATAGCCCAGTCAC
>CAZOCV010000010.1:16613-24143 GCA_964578395.1 uncultured Pirellulales bacterium | reverse complement strand
CCCAGCAGTGCCTGGTCAGCGTCAATCACCACCTCGTGAAAGGGTGAGTCGAGGTCTTCATCGTAAATAAAACTATCATAAAAATTGGAACCCAGAACGCCTTCCAGAATAATCGGCTCGCCGGTTTCCTCATCGATCGTGCCGATTTGCACCACCAGTATAAAAGGATGGTCATACACCAGCTTATAACCGTTAAGCGTGGGAATGCTCAGAGCGTCAATCTGATACATTGGAACCTCTACCGTGCCGCCGACACCGCCGATAGGAATCCATTCCAGAGGCGCAATAATGGGTGTTCCATCCAATTCTGTTAGACCTAGTTGATGAGCCTGATGCGGAGAAATCATGCAGGCGGAAGATCCGGTATCCAGCAGCCATGTCGTGGTGGAAGCAATACCATTATATTGTACGGTAATATCGTCAATCACCGGATTATACCCCAGGGCGGGCAATGGTCCGACATTATCAGGATCGGAGAGATAGAGGTAATTTCGCATCCGAAGCGGTATCCAAATGTCGGCTTCGGGAATGGTCGGATCGCCCACATCATGCACGCGGGCGGAACAAAAATTAAGCTCCTCATCATTAATAACACTGGGAGTAATCACCACGACTTTTCCCGCCATCAGGGGGATGCCGAAAATGTCCATCTCTCCCAGAAGAGGATCTGCAGCGGTAAGGGTAAGCATGGCCCGAATGAGACCAAATGTCTGGGTAAAATCACTTTCCAAAGGTTCATTCCATATATCGTAAGGTGCCAAGCTTACATAAAGAGGTTCGGATACACCGAAAATATCCTTGCCGGCGACGCCCACATCCGCAAATTGCGCACCTGGTTCCGGTACAACCCCCAGACTCTGCCGCGTTTCCAAAGACAGGATATATCCTGATGCGCCGGTATCGAAGAATGTATGAAAGTACATACCATCTCCACTGCCGCCGGGAAGAATTTCACCATCAGGTGTGCGGCGGACGATGGCATAAATGCGAGGTATATCATATGACATTTCGGAACTGTTATAGACCACCAGGTCATCGACCGCATAAACACTGGGCACTGCCCCCCAAACGGCCCCCATCGCCAGGATTACTCCAAGCCAACGCTTCAGATCAAACAACACCTTCAGTACCTCTTCCCCTGCTCGGCTCTCCATTTATTATAGCAAAAACCCGCCTCAGTCCCAAACGTTTGTTGCCGATAGGATAAATATCGGTGTTTTTTGCCTTCGGGCGGATAGGGCCGCCGACGGCAATTAGGCATGATTTTTTATCGTTTGCGAAAAATTAAGCTCAAAATGGTTATTAATAGGATAAAAACCGTATGAATTATAAATCCTTATTATACAGCATGTTAGTTATTTTTTTTGCTTTTACCCATGCCGCAGGAAGCGATAATCAGGCCAAAGCAGATACATCCGATCAGGCCGCCCCAATAAAATCCTCGCCCGTAAAGCAGACTTTGGGAAATAAACTGATAAGCTTTTCATGCCAGGTTATCGGACTATTGAATGTTTCTCAGGATGATGGAAAGGATACCGCTCCTCTGCTTGGGGACTTATCAAAGGTATCGGCCGAAGCCGTGAATCCCCAGCCGCTCTATAAAGCCACACATAATTGGAACCCCATTTATCATCACCAGGTAGGCCCGACGGTTTTTGCCGTGATTGGTTATCCCTACGGAGTTAGCGGCATTCCCTTTGATCAGCCTTTGGTTCACCCGCTGACGGAAACGGAAAATGATTCTCTCGCTAATCAGACGGCAGACCCGAATGCGACTGTTCACCCCGCGAATCCGCAGGAACAGCAGGCGTTGATGCTGGAAAAATGGTGCGAGTTGGTGCATCAGTGGCGGCGGCTCAATGAAGCCCCCGTGCTGGCGTCGGAAGTCGTTCACTCCGCGGGACTAACGCGTGCACAGATTCGCATCTACCAGTTGAATCCCCAATTGGCCGTTGATATTAAACGGACGCTGGGACGCATCGGCTCGTTGAACCAGGCGTTCGACCGCACCAGCAGAATCGTCGTGCGCAATATTCTCAGCGGGCAAACCGAACGTCATGTCTGCCTGGAAATGGAAAAGCAACTGGCGGATCTCGAAAGCTTAATGGACCGACTGGCCGAAACCAACGATCTCGCCAGCATCGCTCTGGGCATCGGACCCATCAACCGCAGCGACTGGAACGCCGTCCTGGCCGATCCGATAGATTACTCTCATTTCGAAACGCAAACCGTCGCCAAACCTTAATCGCTCCCAGCGTGGTCCGCTTGGCGGCAAAAAATAATTGTTTGTTGGTATCATCGCCCGTTCCTGCCGGTACGCTGCGACACTCAGTGAGATGAAGGCCTGTGGCGGCAGCATTACCCGACACCGCTGGTGCAGACCTTGCTTAAAGAGCCTGCGTCCTCACGGCCGGTCCATTAAGCAGGCCGGCGAAACGTTCTCCCCGCATATCAGCATCACCATTTAGCTTCTGACGCCCCATTTTTATAATTAGTTACTGTTGTGGAAAGCTTTGGCGCGACTCTGTCATACCCGCGCAGGCGGGTATCCAGACGGTAATTTTGGATCCCCGTCCCCGATCGGGTCGAGGACGGGCTCTGCGCGGGAATGACAAATATTCTTTTCGCAACAGGAACTAATTGCCTAATAGTTATTTGGAATACAGAACTTTAATTGCGCAATTTGGTTGGTGTTTTGCGTGATATGGCGTTTATTTGTCCGGCCTACCGTACGATAATAATAGCATAGATGGATATCGTTAATGAGATATTCAACTCGAAGGTCGTGAATATTGAACAGGCCTATATACGTATTCCATGGGTAAAACATCTTGGCGTTAAACCATGATTTTTTTGCTTGCTGATATTTAATGGTGACTAACATGCGCGTTGCATGTGAGGCGTAAAGTTTTTCTTTTACTTTGGAGGTAAAAAAAATGAGAGCGAAACTGAGTTTGTTGGCGGTCGTCGTATTGACCTGTTTGAGCGGTGCGTATGGCATCGATCTGATCAATCCATCGTTTGAAGAACCTGCTATTGCAGATGGCGGCTGGTCAGGAACGGCTGTCGGGTGGACTTGCAGCGGCAGCGGCGTCCTAAACCCCGCAGGAAACATGGTTAACCCGGAAGCTACGGACGGCCTAAACGTAGTCTATTTGGTGGCCTGCGGCGGCTCGGTTTCCCAGCAGTTGCCGGGAAGTACGGTTCTGGACTATTATGTTGTCCAGTGTGATGTGGCCAGAAGGACGGATTGGTACCCTGAGCGCGAACCCACTCTCGAGATTTCCATTGTCGGTGCCACCAGCCAAATCGTATATGCCACCGACACCTATACGCTGGCCAATGTCTATCAACAGGCCGGTGAGTGGACAACCCAGGTGTTGGAACTGAATGTCGGCGCCACCTATTCGGAACCGGCTTTGTTGAAAATAACGAACATTTACAACGTCGCTAATTGTGAGGGGCAGATTATATTGGATAACGTGATAATGCCGGAACCCCGTGCGCCGAAGAATCCCACTCCGGCGGATAATGCCACTCTGGTGTCCAAGAACACCAATTTGAGCTGGGAAGCTCCCTTCGTAACTACCAATTTGCAGAGTTATAGCATCGTTATCGCCACGGATGAGAATTTGACCAATGTGGTTGAACAGGCCGGCAGCTTGGCGTTAACGCCGACCACCTATGATATTTCCGTGACACTCAATCCGGAAACGGAATATTTCTGGCGAGTGGACGCTGTCTTTACCGGCGGGACTTATTCCAGTGACGTCTGGTCCTTTACCACGAAACCGGACGCCGCGGTTGTCACCGATGAGCCGGACAGCGTAACCGTGGCCATCGGCGGCACGGCGACGTTTACTGTTGTCGGTCAAGATGTCGAGAATTACGCCTGGTACAAAGAAGGCGACGCTACGGTTCTTTCCACAACCGACACCCTGACGATTGACCCCGTTGCGCTTGCTGATGAAGGGTATTATTATTGCGTCGTTTCCAATGTGTCCGGTTCGGATCAATCAGATAACGCCAGGCTGTTGACCGCCCGATTAACAGGCCATTGGAAGATGGATGGCGACCTGACGGATGTTTCCGGCGGCGGCTATACCGGCGTCGTTGTCGGCAATGACCCCAACTGGGTGACCGGCGTAGATAATCAGGCGATGGATTTCGATGGTAATGTGACTCATGTGGAAATCCCTGAGCCGGCGGCGTTTGAATATTACAACCGCGGTTTTTCTGCTTCCTGCTGGATCAAATGCACAGGAAACGATTTTGTGACGATGGTCGCTCAGCATTCGGGTGCTGCCGAGGAAAACTGGAGCGGCTGGATGCTTACCCATGTCAACGCTGTGGCCTATTTCGCTCTGCGCGGTATTCCCGCGGCAGATTTTACCGGCACGACAGCCATCAATGACGGCCAGTGGCATCATGTCGTGGGTGTGTATGATGCGGTCAACGAGATAGCCGCAATTTATGTTGATGGTGTTCTGGATGAATCCAGAGATGCAAGTACAGGGACCTTCAAGGAAACATCCGCTCCTGTACGCATCGGCGCTTATGAGCCGCCGGATACCCCGTTATCAGGTCCGGCACAGATTGACGATGTTCGCTTGTTCAGCTATGGGCTGACCAGCAAAGAAGTCGCGATTCTGTACACCGACTTTGTTCCGGGTGTTGAAATCTGTTATGAATATCCCACAACGGATTTAACCGGCCCGGAAGGCGTTCCCGACTGCGTCGTGGATTTGTGGGATTTTGCCCTGATGGCCGGCGAATGGCTGGAGTGCAATCTGGTTCCCCTGTCGGCATGTCAGAATTAATTTGATGTAAATCATTGTTCTGGCTTATGCAGGCGGCTTTTGACAATGGATGTCAGGAGCCGCCTGATTTTTTGATATCCGTCGATGATATGCCTTATACCTGTAGTTATATTAAGCAAAAGGTGGGCGGATTATTTTATGATGTTATAAAATTTTGCTTTGGGGGCTTTTTTCAAGGGTATCATCGGATGGCTTGCGTGCGCATATTGGTTAATGTTTTGCGTGATCTGGCGTTGTTGACGGCAGGTGTTTATGTGACAATAAAGGCGTGGCAGGTCGTTGTGATCTGTTATAACTATATATTGCAAGGCTGGTTATGACATATCGTCACTTGTGATTGGAGAACAAGCCATGTTTGAAACTAAATTAAAAAAAGGATTTACCTTAATTGAACTGCTGGTGGTGGTTTCCATCATCGCTTTATTGGTGTCGATTTTATTGCCGGCTTTGGGCAAGGCCAGAGAGCAGGCCAAAGCTGTGCTCTGTTTATCGAATGTTCGGCAAATGAGTTTAGGGCTGCGTTATTACGCGGAAGCTAATGAAGATCGCGCTATGACCTATTCAGATGACGATAATAAGTATTGGTTCTCAGAGATCGCCCCTTTATTGGGTGACAAATTGTACCAGGATGAACCGGAAGCACGTCGAAATAGCAAAATAATGGATATTAGCGTATGTCCATCCACCAATAAACGAACCGATGAAGAAATGGATGTTACTATAACAGATTATCGTGAATGGTTTGGTACCGCTAAAAGAACCTGGCGATTTTATAATTCGAAAGCACAAGGCAGCCTTGGAATGAATTTATGGATACAACAAATACCAGGAAAAGAAACTAGCGAATACGGTTGGTTTGGGATTCTTCCGCAGGAAAACTTCTGGGGCCGCTATTCCACGATTAAATCAGATACACCGGAGTTTGGGGATTCCTGCTGGGTGGGAACTTGGCCGGATAATGATGATCATGTTCCCAGCGATATAACCAACGGCAGATATTGGGGCGAGTATTATCATCTGGATAGGTATTTTATGGGTCTTTTTTGTCTCGCCCGGCATGGTATGGCGATAAATGTGTCCTTTCATGACGGTCATGCTGAAAAAGTGGAATTGGAAAGACTTTGGACTCTTCGATGGCACAAGAATTCCATACCGAATCATGATATGGTTATGCCCGACCAGCCGTAAAATAACAAAGCTTATTAAATTCTGGATCGCCGACAGGATGTTATCCGGGAAAAAATGTACAGGGTAAATCGCGGTGATACACGGTATTCTATTGTTATTGTCAAGCATGAGGAGTTTGGATGAGCAGCGCACGGGAAAGATTTCTGAAAGTACTCAATGGCCAGATGCCCGACCGGGCGCCGGTGACATTGTTTATTCAGGATTCCGGCCATTTTCTCAATCAGGTCTATCCCGATATTGACCCGTGGGATTTTGAAGAGCTGCAACTGAAGGTGATCGATCTGCAAAAGCAGTTCGGGGTGGATGTTTTTGTAAGGCTGTTATTCTGCACGGATGATTCCCACCATTGGCTCTTCGGCGGGGTGGATATCGATCACTCCACGGAAAACTGGCAAGTCGATACGGTCGAACAGCGGAAAAACGAAAGCACCCTGTTGCGGCGTTCGACCATTACCACTCCGGAAGGCGTGTTAATCCAGGAACTGACCATTTCGGAAGGGCGCAAGGGCACGTGGATGATGGCCTGCACGGAAAAACCCATCAAAAGCCCGGCGGACCTCGAACTGGCCATTAAATATGAGCCGCGCATGCCCGCGGATTGGCCGGCGCGGGCCGCACAGCGCGTGGCGCGGATCAGGGCGGCCCTGGGAGACGACGGCATTCTGGGTACGTGGTCGCCGTATGGGCCTTTTAATATGGTGTCGCTGCTGATTGACCATACGGAATTATATAGTTTATTTCTGACCGATCCGGAGTATTTCCAGAGATTGATGGATTTCGCCATTGATCGCAGCCGCGATTATTTGCAGGCCATTGACGCCGCGGGCGTGGATGTCCATTGTATCGGCGGCAATGTGGGCGGGGGATTTTTGGGCGAGAAATTTTACGAAACCTATCTGCTGCCTTTTGAAAAGCGGTATATGGATATGGTGCAGGAAAACGGCACGCCGGGCTGTTATCATAATTGCGGCGAGATTATGAATTTGGTGAATTCGTATAAAAAACTCGGCGCCCGGTGGGTGGAGCCTTTTTCGCCGCCTCCGCTGGGGGATGGGGATCTGGCCCAAGCCAAAAAGACAATCGGTGATGCTTATGTCATCACCGGCGGGGTTAATCAGGTGGACGTACTCCAAAAAGGGACGGTTGATGAAGTCAAACGAGTAACCGAAGAAACCATAAAAATCGGCAAGCCGGGCGGCGGCTTTATTTTGCAAAGCGCCGATTTTCTGGAATACGGCACTCCGTTCGAAAACCTGGAGGCTTATGTTGATACGGCCCTGCAATATGCGAGTTACTGACCTGCGCATCTTTATACACTAATGGAAACGGCGAATGACATGATGGACATACGGCCAGACGACACGAGGGGCAGCCTGTTATACGTATCGGTGGTGGCGATCATTGCGGCGGTGGGCGGTTTTCTTTTTGGTTTCGATACGGCGGTGATATCCGGCGCGGTGCCCTTTATCGAGGAGTATTTTTCCCTTACGGCGGGAGAGCTGGGGTTTGCCGTCAGCAGCGT
>CAZOCV010000010.1:0-16513 GCA_964578395.1 uncultured Pirellulales bacterium | reverse complement strand
ACATTTAATCAGTTGGCGATTACCTTCGGCATCGTGGCGGCCTACGTCACCGACTGGTGGATCGTGGGTCAGGGCGATGAGCAATGGCAGTTAAATTACGGGTGGCGGTGGATGTTCGCCTCGGAATGTTTACCGGCCGTCCTGCTTTTGGTGGGATTGTTTTTCATTCCGGAAAGCCCGCGCTGGCTGCTGAAGAAGGGCTTGGTGGAAAAAGCCAGAGCCATTCTCGCCAAAGTCGGCGGTTCGTCCCACGCGGAGAGGGAAATCCAGGACGTCGAACAGGCGCTCCATGAAGAAGCGGGAACCATTCGGCAGCTCTTCAGGCCGGGTTTTCGCTTTGCGCTTTTTATCGGCGTGATGATCATGATTTTTTCCCAAATTACGGGAATGAACGCCATCTACATGTACACGCCCAAACTGCTGTTGGCGGTCGGGTTCGAGACCAAGTCGTCGGCGCTGCTGGCGATGGTGATTGTGGGTCTGGTGAATTTCGGAACCACCATCATCGCGGTATGCACGATTGATAAGCTCGGCCGGCGGATACTGATGCTGACGGCGCCTTTGGGAATGGGGATTTGCATGCTGACCATCGCGCTGGGGTACGGCTCTGAATGGATGTCGCCGAGTATTGTCCTGATGGCGATATTGTTGTTTGTTTTTTTCTTTGCCATCGGCGTCGGGCCGGGGGCCTGGCTGGTTACCTCGGAAATCTATCCCAACAAGGTGCGCGGCCGGGCAATGTCCATTTGCACGTTTAGTTTATGGGTGTCCTCGTTTGTCGCCAACTCGATTTTTCCCAGGCTCCTCGAATGGTCGCAGTTCAAAACGTTTAGCCTGTTTACCCTGGCGTGTTTCGCCATGGTCATTTTTGTCTTTATTTGCGTGCCGGAAACCAAAGGCAAAACGCTGGAGCAAATCGAAGAATACTGGAGAACCCGCGGAGACGAAAGGAAGCGCATTCGATGAAAGTCGCAGGATGTTTATTGATGGCGGTGATCATGATGACCCCGTTTGCATGCGGCATGGAACAGGAAAAAGACGCTGCATTACGTGAACTGAGCCATGCGCTTGATGGAAAGATTCGCATCTCGGTTCGTGATGAAGCAACCGGCAAGATAGACGGTTTTGACGTGGCGCCCGCGGCGCTGGGAATGTCCAGCTATGCGCTCGATGAAGTCGGCCTGGCGGCCACGGTATGCTGGCGAACGGATATTCACGGCCTGATGATGGAAATCACCATCAGCGGCGACAAAAAGCGGGTGGGCCATGAGTTGATTATTGATTTGCCCGTGCTGCAGGGACGGGAGGAGCTTTTTACTCCCGGTGATCGCGGCGTGGTGTCGCTGGCGGCGCATCCCACCCTCCAAGCAACGGAATACGGCGCTTTTGCCGGTTATGCCACATTGCGTCATTATGTCATACCTCTGGCGTCGGCGTTCAACTTGAAAAAGGATACAGCCTTGACCATGGCGCTGGCGCCGACCGAAAACATTCCCCATTTACTGGTCGAATGGATGGACGCGAAAAATCTCCGTTTCGGCATGAAGCACCGGGCGATGGGAGGGAACAGCGCCGCCACCCTGACGATGCGTTTTTATACGCACCCTGCGGACTATCGCTCCGCCTTGAAAGCCTATAGCGATGAGTTCCCGCGCTATTTCAAACCCGTTATGCCGCGCAGCGAATATGAAGGGCCGTTCTGGTATCACCATATTCATGCTCATCCGGATTTTGAGGAAATGGCCCGGCAAAATATGCGTTATATCTGGATGAGTTTCTGGTTTACCCATCTGGGGGAGTATTTGCCCCAAGAGACCGAGTGGGCGCCTTATACCTACGCCAGTTGGTTTAAGCTCGGCGAAATGATGAGCGATGAAAAAATCCGGGCGTTCGTGCGGAAGATGCACGAGCACGGCATCGGGGCTTACGCCTATTTCAATGTTACCGAATACGGCGGTAAAGGCGGCGCCGGCGGCGACGCCAAACGGGCCGAACGCATTCTTCGCGAGCAATTCGCCGACGCACTGTTCAAAAACAGCAACGGCGACGCGATCGGGACTTGGGAAGGCGCGATGGTGATGAACGCCGGTCGGGATTATTCTCTGTTTCCGTTTCTGGTCGAGCAGGTCCGGCGGCATATCACCCGCTTGCCGGAAATTGACGGCTTTATTATCGACCGTCTCGATTGGGCCAGTAAGATTGATTACGGCCATCATGATGGCATGACCATGATCGGCGACCGGGAAGTCGAAAACATGGTTTGGCCGGTGAGTACGGGGGTCGGAGAAGTCCTGCGGCAGTCTCACGCCGCGGGAAAACGCGTGTTTGTCAACCAGCACTGGAAAGTCGAACTATTAAAGGATGTGGATGGCACCTGCCATGAATCCGATTTTCTGCCGGGCCAGGGCTATTTATCTCCGTATCGACCTTCGTCGTCATGGACCACCCATCATTTTCCCTATCATGATGACTTGTTGAAGATCGAAAGTCACATGAAAAAAAGGCTGCAATACGCCTTGCTGCCCCACATGATCGCCCACGAATTTCCCATCTGCCAGGAGCCTGCCGACCCGGAGGCGGCCGACCTGATGGAACTTTACGCCCCGCTGTTTGCCGCGCTGGACGGCAAGGAACAAATCCTCCTGCCCCATTGCGTCGAGGCGACCGGCGCCAACGAGGTTAATCTGTATGTGAATCGCCAAGGCCACTACGTCGCGCCCTTGACCTCGCAGGTGCGTTTTCTTTCCCGCCGGCCCGATGTTACCGAAGCCGTCACGGTTCGCTTGAACGTGCCGGACGCGGAAATGATTAAGTCCGCCTATGTGGTTTCCGCGGACGCCGATCCCGCCGAGCTTGCTGTTTCTCATAATAATGGCCGTGTCGAAGCGACCGTGCCCAAGCATGGCACCGCGTCGATGGTCGTCTTCTGCAAAACCGCTGAGCCGGAGATGCCGCAGCTTGACAATGCTCGTTTCGCCGACATTCGCCAGCGGGTATTCCCGGTGCAATTCCAACCCGGCCGGACCATCGCTTCGCGCCCCCAACTGCCGGAGATTCATCAGGCCGTTATCCACATCAAGGGCAACCAGTTAAAGTTCGCCGATCCGGTCACGGTAATGCACGAAAATACCACGTTGGGACAATTGACCCAATCCGAAACCGCGTTGTCGTTTGCCTGGCCTGCGTCTGGCTCCAAAGAGGCGCCGGCCATAACCCTCGTCGCCGGTGATGAGAGCGTATGGTACGCGCCGACGGAGATTGCCTGGCTGGCCAAGCGGGCCAACGGCAAAATCATCAAGGTGGCCCGCTGGACGCCCGCCCAGCCCGTGGAGCGAGCCGGACGGTACAGCGTTAAATACATTTTGCAATGGATCGAGCCTGCCGAAATCGTCGCCGCCCAAGCCGATTTTATCGGCCGCGACGCCACCCTCGGCGGTAATTGGCCCGCAAATATGGCCAGTCAGGGATATTGGACGCCCGGCGTGAACCAGAGCGTTCAGAATGGTTTTGAAGTTCACTGCAGCGGCAAGGAGCATGTTTGGCGCGACGATGCGGCCGCCGAAGATCAGCGCGTTTTACACCTTAAGAATGACCCGAAAACCCGTCGGGCGGCCTGCTGGTTTACCGAAGACGAGATGGTTATCACCGTGTCTTCGGCTAGCGAGCAACCGTATCGACTGAGTGTTTACCTGCTTGATTACGACCGCGCCGGGCGGGAGCAGGAACTGCGCCTTTACGATCAGGTCGGTGAGGTGATCGATCAGCAGCGCGTCAGCCGTCGGGAAATGGCCGACGGCGTTTATCTGACCTGGAAAGTCACCGGGCCGGTGAGAATCAAACTCCAGAAGCTTGTGGGAGAAAACGCCGTAGTGAGCGGCATTTTCATTGGCGCCGGTGAGTTACCGTAATAGTGCAAATTTCACCTTGACAGATTGAAGGATGCTTAGGATGAATTCAAGAGATCGTGTTTGGACCAGCTTAAATTTTCAAGAACCGGACCGAATCCCCGTATTCGCCAGTTTTGTTCCTGAAATTGAAAACAGGTTACGGGAACTGGAAGGCATTTCAGAGTATGATCTAGGCGTGGCGTTGGGCAATGATTTGGTCAAAAGCTGCGTGGGTCTGGAAATGAGTTTTTACGGCCAGCCCGAACCTGAGTATGTCGATCCCTGGGGAATTCGCTGGAAATACGTCAAAAATCAATTTGGCGTATTTACTGAAATCGCCGATCATCCGCTGCGCGGCGATCCTAAAAAGCTGGATGATTACCAGATTCCCGACCCGCTGGAGGATTCTCAATATGATGACTTTCGCCATAAAAAAGAACTCTATGGCGACAGCAAATGGCTGATCGGCTCCTGTCAAATCAGCATTTTCGAGGCCAGTTGGTATCTGCGCGGCCTGGACGACCTTATGATGGATATGATGCTTTATCCCGATTACGCCGAGAAACTCATGGATAAAGTCATGGAGTTTCCCTTGAACGCCGCGCGAAAGTACATTGAGCTGGGCGCCGACATGATATGGTTTGGCGATGACGTCTCCATGCAAACCGGGATGATGATTTCAGTGGATATGTGGCGGCGTTTTTTAAAGGGTCGCTATGCCCGCCTGTTTGCCGAATGCAAGAAACTCAATCCCAATATAAAAATTGCGTACCACAGTTGCGGTAATTGCACGGCCATCCTTGATGATATGATTGAAATTGGTCTGGATGTGCTTAATCCCTTGCAGCCAATGGCGATTGATCCCTTCGCGACCAAAAAGCGTTATGGTAAAAATCTGGCTTTCATGGGCGGTCTGTGTATTCAGCATACTCTGCCTCATGGCTCCGTACAGGATGTGCGCCAGGCGACCGCCAAATTGATGAACGTTTTGGGCCAGGGAGGCGGGTATATTCTTTCCCCGGCGCATCATATTCAGGCGGATACGTCTCCGGAGAACATTCGGGCGATTTATGAAACGGTCTTTCATCAGGCCAATAGCGTGACGGCGGGCTGACCGCGCCGTCCCTCCGGCCCGGTACATCGCTGCGGCGCAAAGATGAAGCCTGAAGGTATGATTGCATTGCCGCCGCTATAAAATTATAATGGCGCTATGAAAATCCCTAAAGTTATATTGCGAATAGAGACCTCCAGGGTTTGCGGGCGGGGAATATTGTTAGGCATCAGCAAATACTGCCGTTTCTTCAGCCATTGGCGGCTCAGCCAGCAATTGCCTTTTTATCTCCTTTCCAGCAGTTCTGATGGCGATCCCAATCTGCCTGAAAACTGGATGGCCGACGGCATGATTGTCGCTCGTCCCGAAGTGCCGGAATATGTCAGGCAAATGGGCATTCCTATTATCGGCATCGACATTCAGGAGCCGGTCCCCGGTATCCCCAATATCGTGGGCGACGCCGACTTGATTGCAGAACTGGCGCTTGAGCATTTTGTGAACCGGGGATTTACGAAATTAGCCTACTGCGGATTCGACGGCATCTCCTGGGCAACGAAGCGAGGGGAACGTTTTTCGTACTTTGCTCAAAAAAAAGGTATTGATGTCACGATGTACCAAATGATGGATTTTCGCACACGGTTTTCATGGGATGAAGAGTTATACAAGATTGCTGAATGGCTAGGCAATTTGCCTTACCCTATCGGCATGCTGGCTTGTAATGATGATTGCAGCAAGCTGATCAGCAGTGCGTGTGAACTGGCGGGTATTCGCGTTCCTGATGATGTGGCTATTCTTGGCGTCGATAATGACGAAATGTTATGCTTGCCCAACGACCCCACGTTGTCAAGCGTTGTTATGGATTTTGAACAAGCCGGTTTCGAAGCCGCCCGCCTTCTGGATCGGATCATGAAAAAAGAGGAAAAACTCGGTTTACAAACCATTGTACTTAAACCCAGCCATATTGTCACCAGGCAGTCAACGGATTTTTTTGCCGTCAATGATAGTGACGTCGCGGAAGCTTTGAATTTCATCAAGAACCACGTCAACGAGCCTATCGGCGTGCCCGAAGTTGTCGAAAGTACATCTTTGTCCCGGCGAGGATTGGAATGTCGCTTTAAAAAAGTTTTGGGACATTCCATCAATAAAGTGATTACGAATTTTAGAGTTGAACAAATTTCAAAAATGCTTGTTGAGACAAATTTTTCAATATCTCAAATCGCTCATAATCTGAAATTTACCGGCGCTGAGCACATTTCACGTTATTTTTGCAAAGTAAAAAAGATGAGTCCCAGCGAATTTCGTAAAAAATACGCCTCTTCAAAGCAATTTTCGGGTGAAACCTGGTTCAGGTAGTTTTGCAAAATTACGCGGCAAAAGTGCGTCCCGTCTTATGAACATACGACAGCCATAGGCTTACCGATTGTCAGCCTGACTTTGGCCGCCTACCCCTCAACGTCCAGATTCATGCCTAGCCCGCTAACCAGTTGTCCAAACGTAGGTTGCGCCCCGGTTTGCCGCGTTGTCTCCGCCGCGGCGTCCAATAATTTTAAGGCGGCATCGCCCTGACTGCGGGCCATATCCAGCGTTTTGGCGGCAACTTGGGTGCTGATAACCTGCTGCACTGCCAGCGCCGATAACTGGCTTTGCAACAACGAATTACTGATATTTCCAATGCTGGACATACCTTGTCTCCACTACGATATATTTTTATTATCGGCTGTTTTTCCCCGACGGTTTAATCCCAATGCCGATTATCGGACGCTGCACACAAATTCGCATAAGTATATTATTAGCTTTAATCGCCCCCGGTCGTTTTTCTGTCGTATCCGCGAAAGGGGCTATCTGGCTCTGGTCGCAGAAGGCGCAGCGGCACGACGGACGGCTTGAGAGGTGGGGGCGGGAGGAAGGGCTTGGATGCGAGGGGTATTTTCCTGAACGACTTTTTTGGGCGGGGGGAGAGATGCGCCGGTACGGAATTCGCCGATGGAGCGAATGCGCTTATAACGCTGGTTGAGCAGATTATCAAGTTTGCAGCGGCTCAGGTCGTGAATGCGTTTGAGGAGGTATTGTTCGATATTATGAGCGGCTTGATGCCAGTTGCGGTGCGCCCCGCCGAGAGGTTCTTCGATAATATCGTCAATAAGGTTGTGTTGGAGCAGGTCGGGGGCCGTGAGTTTAAGGTATTCCGCGGCGCGGGGGGCCTGAGCGCCATCCTTATAAAGGATGGCGGCACAGCCTTCGGGGCTGATGACCGAGTAATAAGCGTATTGCAACATGGCCACACGATCGCCGACGCCGATGCCCAGGGCGCCGCCGGAGCCGCCTTCGCCAATGATGACGCAAACGGTAGGCGTGCGGAGGCGAGCCATTTCCATCATATTGACGGCGATGCTTTGGGCCTGGCCGCGCTCCTCAGCGCCGATGCCGGGATAGGCGCCGGGGGTGTCGATAATGGAAATAACGGGCAGATGAAATTTTTCGGCGAGTTTCATCGCCCGCAAGGCCTTACGATAGCCTTCAGGATGGGCGGAGCCGAAATTACAGGTAATTTTTTCGCGGGTGTTGCGCCCCTTGTCATGGCCGATTAAGACAACTTTTTCACGACCGAGGCGACCCAGGCCGGCGACCATGGCCGGATCGTCACCGAAACAGCGGTCGCCGTGCAGCTCGCAGAAGTCTTTGATAATAATGCCGATGTAATCACGAATTAGCGGCCGACGGGGATGACGAGCCACTTGGACGCTTTCCCAGGGGGTTAAATGTTTATAAACTTTTGTGGTAAGCTGGATAAGATTGTCGCGGAGCTGGCGAATTTCGGGGGAATAATCGATGCCTTTGGCTTGCTGGAGAACCTGGAGTTCGGCGATTTGCGACTCCAGCTCCGCCAGCGGTTTTTCAAAAGTCAGACAACCAAGGCCGTTGTTGTCGGCTACCGCTTGAACGAGGTCCTGGTGTTTAGCCATAGTCTGCCCTAATGGCAACGTGCCCCAGAACGACGGTGCGAATTACGACCACGAACCGGGGCCAGTTTTTTTAAAACCCTCGCCTGGAGGGCAGTTTACCTTTACCTGCCACCGGCCCAAATCGGCCAGAACAGGTCCGTTGAAATTAACCTATTTTGAACACAATTATCATCTAATGTTGGCATTATAGTGTTTATGGAGGGGTAAAACAATAAAAAAATTGACTCCGGAAGAACACAACGGTAGGCTCTAGGCATATTTAGGTGTGGGGATGAGATTATGTAACGATATGCCTGACAATAAGTTAGAAACAATTGCCATATTAGGATTGGGCCTGCTGGGCGGGTCGTTGGGGCTGGCGATAGGGCGGGCGTATCCGCAGGTGCGCCGGGTAGGGTATAGCCATCGGGCCGGTACACGCGAAAAGGCGCTGGAGACGGGCGCGGTGGAGAAAATCTGCGATTCTGCGGCCAAAGCGGCTGCGGGAGCGGATATGGTAATATTGGCTAGTCCTATTGGGACATTCGCGGAATTGATGGAGGAAATCGCTGGGCATCTGCCGGAAGGATGCCTGGTAACGGATGTCGGTTCTACAAAAGTACTGCCGGTTCGCTGGGCGCGGCAAAAATTACCCCGGCGAGTGGTGTTTATCGGGTCGCATCCGATGGCGGGGTCGGAGCAGCGGGGGATGGATTTCGCCAGGGCGGATCTGTTCGATGATGCCCATTGCATTATTACGCCGACGAAAGGGACGCCGGCGGAACGGGTAAAACAAATAAAAACATTTTGGCAAACCTTGAAGATGCGGGTGGAGGAGATGACGCCGGCGGTGCATGACCGGGTGCTGGCGCGCATCAGTCATTTGCCGCATGTGCTGGCGGCGGCGCTGGTGAACAGTTCGGCGATGCAGGACATGCTGCTGTGCGGGAAGGGATTTCTGGATACGACGCGAATTGCGTCCGGCCCGGCGGGCGTGTGGCGGGATATTTTTATGGCCAACGCCCGGCAAACGGACAAAGCCATCGAACGACTGATCGGGCAATTGCAGCAGTGGCAAAAAAAATTGCGGCAAGGAGACGAGCAAGCCATTTATCAGTTCCTGGATAAAGCGCGATTAACGCGGAATGAATTGGTGGAGCGGAAGCTGACGCGGAAGGAATTACCGGCTTAGGAAAAAATTCTAAGCTCTAATATCTAAATTTTAAACGATAAAAAATGTTCAAAATTCAAAAGAATTTCGGGAAGGAGCCTGATAAAGCGTGAATTGGCGTATAGAGACGTTTACGCGGCCTGAGTTTACGGATGCGGCGGCCCATGCCGTCATGGGTGATATTCATCAACTGGGGATTGACACCGTAGAGGCGGTACAGGCCATACGGGTGTTTTTGATAGAGGGCGACCTGGACAAAACCGCGGTGGAACGCATCGCGCGGGAACTGCTGGCGGACCCGGTGACGGAAGAATACCACGTGGGACGAATGGCGCCTCCGCCGGGATTAGCGCAGGCGACGCTGATCGAAGTATATCTCAAGCCGGGGGTGACGGACCCCGTGGCGACCTCAGCGCTATTGGGCATACGGGACATGGGCCTGGAAGCGCAGAGCGTGCGGACGGCGCGCAAATACCTGCTGCTGGGGACGCTCAGCGACAAACAGAAACAGCTTATCGCCCAGAAGGTCATGGGCAATGACTGCATTGAAATCGTGCGGATTAATAGCGAGGAAGACCCGCCGTCAGCGCGGGTGTCGCCGTATAAGCCGGACGTCGTGCGTTTGCCGATACGGGAACTGGATGATGAGGGATTGCTGGGTCTGAGTAAAAAACGCGATTTGTTCCTCAATGTGACAGAGATGCGGACGATTCAGAACTATTACCGCGACCTGGGGCGGGAGCCGACGGATATTGAACTGGAGATGCTGGCGCAGACCTGGAGCGAGCATTGCGTGCATAAGACGTTTCGCGGGAAGCTCGAAGTTACGACGCGGCACGGCGACGGGCGGGAAGAAACGGAAGTTATCGACAATCTGCTGAAATCGACCGTCGCGCGGGCCACGAAAGAATTGAACAAACCGTGGTGTATTTCCGTGTTTGTGGATAACGCCGGGGTGGTGGAATTCGATGAAACGTACGGCGTGTGCTTTAAGGTGGAGACGCATAACCACCCGTCGGCGATAGAGCCTTACGGCGGCGCGGCGACGGGCATCGGCGGGTGCATCCGCGACCCGATGGGCACGGGGTTGGGGGCCAAACCCATCGCCAATACGGACGTATTTTGTTTTGCGCGGCCGGATATGAAATTCGAGGATTTGCCGGCGGGCGTGCTGCATCCGCGGCGCATCATGAAAGGCGTGGTCGGCGGGGTGCGCGATTACGGCAACCGCATGGGCATACCGACCATCAACGGCGCGGTGCTCTTCGACGACCGCTACCTGGGCAATCCGCTGGTCTATTGCGGCAACATCGGGCTTATCCCCAGGGACAAATGCTTCGGCAAAGCGCGGGCGGGGGATTTGATTATGATGGTGGGCGGGCGGATAGGACGCGATGGCATTCACGGCGCGACATTCAGCAGCGGCGAAATGACGCATGAACATGAAACGGTGTTTTCCCACGCGGTGCAGATCGGTAACGCCATTATGGAAAAGAAGATGCTTGATACGCTGCTGCAGGCGCGGGATGAAGGATTATATGCCGCGATTACGGACTGCGGGGCGGGCGGGCTAAGCAGCGCCGTCGGCGAGATGGGCGAAGAACTGGGCGCGGTGGTGGATTTGGAAAAAGCGCCGCTGAAATATGACGGGTTGAACTATACCGAAATCTGGATCAGTGAAGCACAGGAGCGGATGGTTATCGCGGTGCCGCCGGAAAATCTGGAGCGCATCAGCGCCATTTTCGCGGCCGAAGATGTGGAAGCAACCGTCATCGGCCATTTCGGCAACGAGGGCAAACTTTTGCTGCGTTACGCCGGGCAAACGGTGGGCGAAGTTGATATGAAGTTCCTGCATGACGGATTGCCGAAATACACGCGCAAAGCTTTGTGGGAGCCGAAAAAACTGACGGAGCCGGACCCCGTTGCAAAAAGCGATTACACCGCCGACCTGAAAGCGATTTTGTCCAGTTATAATGTCGCCAGCAAGGAATGGGTCGTGCGGCAGTATGACCATGAAGTGCAGGGCGGCTCGGCCATCAAGCCGCTGGTGGGCGTGGTGAACGACGGACCGGGGGATGCGTCTGTCATTCGGCCGGTACTCGGCAGCGAGCGCGGCGTGGCGATTGGCTGCGGGATATGCCCGCAGTACAGCGATATCGATCCCTACTGGATGGCGCTGGCGGCGATTGATGAGGCGGTGCGGAACGTGGTGGCGGTGGGCGGCGACCCGGAGCGGATTTCGCTGCTGGATAATTTCTGCTGGGGCAACTGTGACAAGCCCGACCGGCTGGCGGGGCTGGTGCGGGCGGCCAAGGGCTGCTACGACGGGGCGATGGCGTTCGGAGCGCCGTTTATTTCGGGCAAGGATTCCTTGAATAATGAGTTCCGCACAGAAACGGGCGAGACGATAAATATTCCCGGCACGTTGTTAATCAGCGCAATGACGCTGGTGGAAGATGTGAACCGCTGCGTGACGATGGACGCCAAGGCGGCGGGAAATTTGCTTTTTGTTGTGGGCGAAACCAGGAACGAACTGGGCGGCTCGGAATATTACAAGCTGCGCGGCGAATTGGGCGCGAATGTGCCTAAGGTCGATTTGAAAACCGCGCCGCAAGTGGTTGCAGCTCTGGCGGCGGCGATAAAAGGCGGACTGATTGCGGCCTGCCACGATTGCAGCGAAGGCGGGCTGGCGGTTGCACTGGCGGAAATGGCGTTTGCGGGCGGGCTGGGCATGGACATTGATTTGTCGGCGCTGCCCTGCGGCAAGGACGTGACGTCCGTCGAACAAAAGCTTTTCAGCGAATCAACCACGCGATTTATCGTGGAGGTACGGCCGGAGCATTTCGGCGTATTTGCCGCCGAGATGAAAAACGTGCGTTTCGGGCAGATGGGCAAGGTGACCGATACCGGCCTGCTGGTCATCAAGGATAACAAGCAGACGGTGATTCGCGGCGACATTGCCGAACTGAAGGAAGCGTGGCAAGCGCCGCTGCGGTGGTGAAACGAGGTAAATGTTTTTAGCCACAGATTACTCAGATGCTCACAGATAAGAATTTTAGCCACGAATATACGCGAATAAACACGAATTTTAATGTTTAATTCTTGCTTATCAGTGTCCATCAGTGAAATCAGTGGCTAAATTAAATTCGCGTGGGTCAAAGACCCACCCTACATGAATCAAGGCGATTGGCAAGACGATGACAAAACCCAAAGTAATGGTATTGCGAACGGCGGGGACGAATTGCGATGCGGAGACGTGCCATGCGTTCGAGCTGGCGGGCGCGGTAACGCAGAAGGTGCACGTGAACCGGCTGATTGAAAATCCGGCGCTGCTGGATGACTTTCAGATATTGGCGCTGCCGGGCGGATTCAGCTACGGCGACGACATTGCGGCCGGCAAGATTCTGGCCAATCAGTTGATTCATCATTTTCGTGACGCCGTGCGGCGGTTCATCAACGCCGATAAGCTGGTGCTGGGCATCTGCAACGGTTTTCAGGTGCTGGTGAAGGCGGGCCTGCTGGGCAGCGCGCATGCGGACGGCAGCGGAAAGGCCGACATCACGCGCGTGACGATCACCTATAATGACAGCGGAAAATTCGAGGACCGCTGGGTGCATCTCCAGCCGGGGACGGATAAATGCGTGTTTCTCGACGCTGACCGACGTATCTATTTACCAATCGCCCACGGGGAAGGGAAAGTGGTATTCCGGGATGAGACGCTGCTGAAGGAAGCGCAGGATAATGGGCTGGTGGCGCTGCGCTATGTGGACGCCAATGGCGCGTTGGGCGATTACCCCATCAATCCCAACGGCTCAACGGACCACATCGCGGGCCTGTGCGACGCCACCGGGCGAGTGCTCGGACTGATGCCGCACCCGGAACGGCATATCCACCGCACGCAGCATCCGCACTGGACACGACTGGCGCAGGATGAACCGGCGGGGGATGGATTAAGTTTGTTTATGAATGCAGTGACGTATTTTTCGTGAATATGAACCACGGATTACACGGATTTTCACGGATTTCTATTTTATACTTCTTCAACGTCATTGGGTGATAAGGTCGGTGGTGCAATTCATGCTTACGTAAGCATGAACAAGACATCGAAATCACAGGTGAATGGAGTCGGTTTTGGCGTGGAGACGCAAACAAGGCGAAAGCGGGGAAAAAACCTGGCGGGTGGCTCCTCTATGGAATGGCCGCAGCGAGCTGGCCAAACAACTGCGCGTGTCGGAGCTGGTGGCGCAACTGCTGTATAACCGGGGGATTCGTTCCGCGGAGGAAGGCCGAAAGTTTCTTCAGCCGTCGCTGAGTGACCTGATCGAACCGGAACAAATGCCGGGCATAGCGGCGGCGGTGAAACGGATTCATCAGGCGCTGCAAAAAAATGAAAAAATCGTGCTCTATGGCGATTATGATGTTGACGGCATAACCGGAGTGGCGATTTTGTGGCGGTGCCTGAAGCTGATGGGGCGGGAAGCGGATTTTTATGTGCCGCATCGGCTGGAGGAAGGCTACGGCCTCAATGATGAGGCCGTGCGGCAACTGGCCGGCGATGGCGCACAATTGATAATTACTATCGATTGCGGGATTAGCGCAGCGCAAACGGCGTGTGTCGCACGGGAACTTGGGGTGGACTTAATCATTACGGATCATCATAAAATTGAAGGCCCGCTGCCGGAGGCGTGCGCGGTGGTGCATCCGAATTTGCCCGGCGGGACCTACCCCAACCCTTATCTGTGCGGGGCGGGCGTGGCGCTGAAACTGGCGTGGGCCTTGTCGCAGCATTTTACGGGCGCCAAAAAGGTATCGCAGGAATTTCGTGATTTTCTGCTGGCGGCGACCTCACTGGCGGCGCTGGGAACCATTGCGGACGTGGTGGAACTGGTCGGCGAGAACCGCGTGATCGCCTCGTGGGGTTTGCAGGGACTGGCGGCGACGGACGACCCGGCGATTAAGGCGCTCATCAGCGCGTGCGGACTGACAGGCACAGCGCTGCAGGCGGCGGATATCGGTTTTCGGCTGGCGCCGCGGCTGAATGCGGCCGGACGCATGGGGCACGCGCGGCTGGCGATGGAATTATTTACCCGCGCCGGGGAGATACGCGCCCGGGAAATCGCCCGCTACCTGGAAGGCCAAAACGCCCTGCGGCAAAAAGTGGAAAAACAAATCACCGAAGAAGCCCTGGCGCAAATCAAGGCGCTGGGCATGGACAAAGAGCCATGGCGGGGCATCGTGGTCGCGGATGAAAAATGGCATGGCGGTGTGGTGGGTATTGTCGCCAGCCGCATCGTGGACCAGTATCACCGGCCGGCGGTGGTCATCGCCGCCGGCGAGGACCCGGCGATGGGATCGTGCCGCAGTGTGGCGGGCGTGGATATGTGCGCGGCACTGGAAATGTGCCGGGAGCAATTGCTGAGTTTCGGCGGGCATACGATGGCGGCGGGATTAAAATTATCGCGGGAGAAAATCGACGCCTTTCGCACAGCGTTCAACGAAGCGGTGGGCAGACTGACCGTAAATGAAGAAACGCTGACGCCGATGCTGGATATCGAAGCGGAAGTCCGCCTGACGGACCTGGATGCGGCCACGGTGGCGGCCATTGACCGGCTGGGGCCTTTCGGGCAGGGCAATCCGCACGTGCGGCTGGTGGCGCGAAACCTGCGCCTGGCGAACCCGCCCCGGCGCGTGGGCAAACGCAGCGAACACCTGCAATTTATGGTGACGGCGGCGGAAAACGCCGGCTTCACGCCTGGCAGCGTGGTTCAGGCGGTCGGCTTCGGTAAGGCCAAATGGGAAAAAACGCTCGAAGGAGCGCCGCGGTTCGACTTGGTCTTCGAGCCGTCGCTGAATCGCTATAACGGTTCGACCACCGTGCAGTTGGTCGCCGAAGATTTGGCCGTAAACCAATAACGTCACGAACAGTAATGGCGGATGTAGTCGTCGAGGTGGGCGGCGAGGGTTTGGAGGCGGAGTTTGGCCGGGCCGATGGTTAGCGCCTGGCTGTAGCCGAGGTTGCCGTCGATGATGATGACGGCCTCATGGGCGTCCGCTAGTTCGAAACTGCGGCGGCCGGCGCGGCAGGCCCCGATGCGCATGACCCAGCCGACGGCGACGGTGGCCGCCAGTAATAAATTTACGCCTTCGGTGAGGCTGTAATTATAGGCGTTGGGGCCGCAATAGTTCACGCCGGCGATACGGCAGGTGAGCCAGCGGGCGATAAACGCCGCGACGTCATCGGGCCAGGGACCGAAATCGCCTTCGAGGTCGTTCAGCGCGACATCGGGCCAATCGGGCTGGAGTTTGGGCAAGGGGCCATCCGCGGCGGCCATTTGCCCCATGCGTCTTGTCAGGCTCAGCCGTTCCTTCATCGTGGCCAGGAACCCTTTTTTGCCGGCCGTAACAATCATCGTCGGCTGGCAGACGAGAAAGAAAAACTGGCGCAGCAGTTTCCACTGCGGCAAGGATGCCGGCGGCGGGGCCGGCGGTTCACGATGCAGTTCGGCGAGAGTGGAGCCTTTGAACATGGCGATAAGATCGTCGAAATCGTCATCGGGGACGTTGGGCCATTTTATTTTGGGGAGGTGGCCGGCAAAACGATGCAGCCAGCGCAGGCGCAGGGGCAGCGGCAGGGCATCGCTGGTAATGATCTGCAGCAGGGTTTCGTTAATCACATCAAAACGTTTAAGGCTGACAATGTATTTGGGCGTTAGTCGCGGCGGAGGCGCTTGCTTGACGCCTTCGGGCGTGATTTGGCGGGCGAGGCGGTTTAGTTCGCGGAGGTACTCGGTAAGCGACCGGCCGGCACTTTCGCAAACGCCGGGGCAATCGAAACGCAGACTTACCCGCAGGGTATCGCCCAGCGGTGTAAAAACAAACGGAAACAACTGGCACGCCAGCGGTTTGGCCTCGAAGCCGTGAAGCTTATGGATGATACAAAGATTGTCATCATCGAGGAAAATACAGCGCCCATCGGTCCATTTGGCCAGGCCGTAGCCGACAGAACCGGCCGCACGGTGTTTGACGAAGAGTTCCCCCACGCCCAGCTTTTTGCGCCAATCGGCCAGGGCCTCTATCGCCCGGCGCTCCTCCGGCCGGACCGGCACCAAAAACGTACGACACCCCCGCCCACAGCACTGACACGTGTAATGCTGCTGGCGAACGATTTCAGGATGAATATCCGGCTTCATCCCCCGATTATACGGCCAAACCGGGCGTGATTCACGCAATAAACAGGTCTTCCCTCCGGGCGCCATGCTCACGCCGGTGTGAGCATGTTACGGTCGTCTGACATACAAAAACTTGCGATTCGCATCGCGGGCTATATGATGGGTTACCGCCGCCTTCTCCAAAAAAACAGGCGGCCGGGTTGGGGCCGCCTATTAGGAAAAAAGCCAGACGTTGTTATGGACGCAGGGCGATTTATAACACCACCGAGACGATACCGGCGCTGGGCGCGGAT
>CAZOCV010000009.1:17389-29098 GCA_964578395.1 uncultured Pirellulales bacterium | reverse complement strand
ATAAACAAAATATGATACAGACTTTATCGGAAATATTTTTCATGCGTTAGCCCTGTTACTGACCGTTATAGGTCTTGCCGGACACGCCTTTTATGATTATGATGATACCAAACAAGAGCCGGCCGTAAAATGACCATGCACACGACATCATTGCCCTTTTCGTTATGGGATCCGGCGGCATGGGCCGATATGGTGCGGAAGATGGTTTTCCGCCGAAGCCGCATTAATTAGGAATATTTCGGATGCGTCCGTTTACACTTCTTATCAAACCCGCCGGACCTGATTGTAATTTGGCGTGCGGGTATTGTTTTTACACGCCCAAGACGGAAATTTT
This sequence comes from uncultured Pirellulales bacterium, assembly GCA_964578395.1. Classification (GTDB taxonomy): domain Bacteria; phylum Planctomycetota; class Phycisphaerae; order Sedimentisphaerales; family SM23-30; genus JAFGBA01. The sequence continues at coordinate 28,764 of CAZOCV010000009.1, read as the reverse complement.
CGGCTCCGGCCGCCATCGCATGAGCGATGAAGTCCTCGAAACCATGGTCAAACAATATCTCGCCAACGAAATGCCCGTCCACATGTTCGCCTGGCAAGGCGGCGAGCCGACGCTGATGGGCTTGGATTTTTACCGCCGGGCCGTGGAGCTGCAAACCCAGTACGGCAAGGTGGGCCGCACCGTCAGCAACGCCCTGCAAACCAACGGCATCTTGCTGGATGACCAGTGGGGACCGTTTCTGCATGAGTACCGTTTTCTGGTGGGCATCAGCCTGGACGGACCGCAGGAGTTTCACGATTATTACCGCAAGGACCGTCGCGGCGAGGGCACGTTTACCCGCGTGATGGCCGCCATCGAATGTTGCAATAAACATGAGGTGGATTTCAACATCCTCGTGCTGCTCAATGACCGCAACGTTACGCATCCGGATGAGTTGTTCGATTTTTTCCTGGACCTGGGCGTGAAGTATTTGCAATTCATTCCCTGCGTGCAGCGCGATCCGCAAACAGGTGACATGGCCCCCTATTCGATCACTCCCGAGCAATACGGCGATTTTTTATGCCGCCTTTTCGACCGCTGGCGTCAATACGGTCCGGGAATGATTAGTATTCGCATGTTCGATTCGATCCTGAATTATTTAGTGCACGGCTGCCACACAATTTGCACATTCAACCCGCGCTGCAACGATTACATCGTTATCGAACACAACGGCGATGCTTACGCCTGCGATTTTTTCGTGGAGCCGCAATGGCGGCTGGGCAATCTTTTGGAAACGCAGATGGAGCAACTTATCAGCGGTCCGGTGAAACAGCGGTTCTCGCAGCAAAAACGCGACCGGGCCAATGTCTGCCTCACCTGCCGCCATCACGACATCTGCCGCGGCGGCTGCCTCAAAGACCGTATTGTCATGGCAAACAATCCCCGTCAGGCCAGCTATTTCTGCGCGGCGTATCGCCAGTTCTTCGATTATGCACAGGAAAAATTTCGTGGGTTGGCGGCAGGTTATATACGTCCATAAGGCGGCCTGGCCATCTCGGCCAAGATACCTTCAGTGTCGGTTCATGTTCGGAAATCACCAACGGCAATACCCACGCCACACACTCTATCGCGCCAAACTGTCAATTAAGGTAGCTATTGACTTAGCGCCTTTGATCATACTATCCAGTTTGAAGTGTTCGTTGGGTGCGTGGGCGCCATCACTGGCCAGACCCAGGCCCATCAGCAACACCGGCGTTTTTAGCTGCGTCCAAAACGTTTCGGCGACGGGAATCGAACCGCCTTCGCGGATAAAGACGCACTCGCGGCCGAAACCTTTGCTCAGAGCCGCCGCCGCCTGGCGCAAAGCGGGCTGGTCCGGGTCAAAAAACAACGGCCGCCCGCCGCCTTCGTTGCGAAGAACTTCCAGCCGCACCGTATCGGGACAATTGGCCCGGAGAAAATCCAAGGTCCGCCGAATAATCACCTCCGGCTGCTGGTCGGGAACGAGCCGCACGGTGAGTTTGACGCCGGCGCAGGAAGGAATGATGGTTTTGCCGCCCTGGCCCTGGTAACCGCCATAGATACCGTTGATTTCCAGCGTCGGCCGCGCCCACATTCGCTCCAGAGCGGAATAGCCCTGCTCACCGGTCAGACGGGGCACATTCAGCGACTGGGCCAAAACCGCCTCATCATGACCCAACGCCGCCAGTCGTTTTCGCTCCGCGGCGGAAATATCGCGTACGTCATCATAAAAACCATCGACCAATACTCTGCCGTCGGAGCCGTAACATTTCGCCAGAAGTTGCGCCAGCGCCAATGCCGGATTGGCCACCGCTCCGCCGAAACTGCCGGAATGCAGGTCGCGATTGGGGCCGTGAAGAACCACCTCCAGCGCCGCGATGCCGCGCAGGCCGTAAGTTATCGCCGGCGTGGATTCATTCCACATGCCGCCGTCGGAAATCAACACGGCCGCCAGATGGTCTTTCAGTTCGTCCGCCTGCCGGGTGATGTAATCGGCCAACCCCGTCCCGCCGCACTCCTCCTCGCCTTCGACCAGAAAAATCACTTCCAGGGGCAATTCGCCGCGCGTCTGGAGAATCGCCTCAATAGCTTTAACATGAGCCCAAAGCTGACCTTTATCATCGGTTGTGCCGCGGCCGATGAGATATCCATCACGCATCTGAGGCTCGAACGGATCGCTTTGCCAGAGATGACGCGGGTCTTCCGGCTGCACATCGTAATGGCCATAACAGATTATCCGCTTTGATGAACTCTTCTTGCCGCGGGCGCGAATAATGGGCTGACCCGACGTTTCTATCAGCGTCGCTTCCAATCCCAGGCCGGTCAAATGTTTTACCAGCCATTGGGCACAGGCACGCGTATCCTTATCGCGTACCCGCTGGGCGCTGACGGAGGGAAAGCGGCAGAATTCCATTAACTCGCTGATAAATCGTTCCCGATGCTGGTCGATATATTGAAAAACCTTGTCCATAAACCTGACTTTCATAAAACAAAGTCCACAACGAAAGTTGTGGTTTGAACGCTCTTGCTTCTTTAGGCCTCGCGTCCATCCGACCTCTGACTCTCGTCAGAAGGTTTTATCTCAGTATGTCCGCGATCGCTGCGCAGAGGCGATCCATATTGTCGGGCGTCATGCCGGCGACATTCATCCGGCCGGAATCGACCATGTAAATGGCATATTTATCGCGCAGGGCGTGCACCTGGTCTTTGGTCAAGCCGGAAAAGCTGAACATGCCCTTCTGATGAGCAATAAACGAGAAATCCTGTTTCACGCCCTTGGCTTTGAGCGTAGCGACGAACAACTCGCGCATCTGATGAATGCGCTGCCGCATGGCGTCCAGTTCGCCCAGCCATTGCGTTTTGAGCTTCGGATCATTCCAGATCGTCGTGACGATCAGTCCGCCATGCGCCGGAGGATTGGAATAATTGCGGCGAATGGTGATTTTCAGATGGCTAAAAGCCCGCGCGGCGACCTCGGCGTCGGCGGCCACCAGCGTAAGAGCACCGACGCGATCATTATATAAACTGAAATTCTTGCTGAACGAACTGCAAATCAGCAGTTCATCCACCGCCTCGGTAAGAATGCGCACACCCACCGCATCATCGTCAATGCCTTCGGCCAGCCCCTGGTAGGCGAAATCAATCAACGGCAGCCAGCCCGCCGAGCGCGCCGTAGCGGCGATGTCGTCCCACTGCTCAGCAGTCGGGTCGATACCGGAAGGATTATGGCAGCAGGCGTGAAGCAATACCACATCATCGGCGGAAACGGCTTTCAGGGCGCTAAGCATGGCAGGAAAATCCAGGCCCCTCGTCCGCGGGTCATAGTACGGATATGCAGCAACTTCAAAACCGACCGTGCTGAAAACGGCTTTGTGATTTTCCCAGGTTGGCTGCGACACCCACAGCTTGCCCTTCCGCAGCGGCCGTAGAAAATCGCCCGCCACCCGCAAAGCCCCTGTCCCGCCAGGGGTATGCGCCGTTACGGCCCGCGCACAATCCGCACCAAAAAGCAATTCCCGCACCACCTTGCCGTATTCGGGCATACCGGGGATAGACAGGTAGGTCTTGCTCTTTTCCCGCCCTAAAATAATCTCCTCAGCCCGGCGAACACTGGGCATGATAGGCGTTTGGCCGGCTTCATCCTTATAAACACCTACACCAAGGTTGATTTTTTGGGGATTTGTATCAGCCTTAAACGCCTCGGTAAGCCCCAGAATAGGGTCTGCCGGGGCCAAATCCAGATTTTCAAGCATTGTTTTAACCTTTCCTGCATTAGTTTGCCCGCAACATGGGGCTAATCGGGATGTATCTATAGCGAAAATTACTCAAAAGTGCAAGAATCCACCAAGATATTTGCGTTTTTCGGCCGAAAACTTATGATATAAGCCATGAAAACAAAGACTTTACCCAAAACACTCACCGGCAACAGTCTTATTCTCCGGCCGCTGCGCATTACCGACGCCCAAACGATTACCGAGTGCCTGCAGGATGCCCGGATGGTGCGATGGACGACCCGCATCCCCCACCCGTACTATCGCAAACACGCCGAGCAGTTTATCCGCCGTATGCAGGAGAAACGGCGCGACAAAACCGCCTTTAACTTCGGTATTGTTCCGGCAGGTGAAAAGAATGTTGTGGGCGCCATCGGTTTGATGAACATCAGTAATGAACACGCCTGTGCGGAATTGGGCTATTGGATGAGCATTCCATATCAGGGCCGCGGCCTGATGACCGAAGCCGTCCGGCTCATGCTCCACTTTGGCTTCCGCACGCTGAAGCTGTATCGCATTTACGCCATAATCTTCGGCCCCAACCGAGCCTCCCAGCGCGTGCTGGAGAAAAACCACTTCACCCACGAAGGAACTCTGCGAAAAGCCCTCCGCCGCCGCGGCAAACGCTGCGATCTGCTCAGTTATGGCCTTCTACGGCCGGAGTATCGAAAATAAAATAATGATATAAGCCACATGGTTTGACGATCTGAAAGCCGTTTGACAAATCCGCTCCATATGTTATTATATGGAGTTGATATGAGTAATGATAGTGCCGCCATGAATGAGAAAAAAGACAAACTGATAGCCATGGGACATCAAAAAGGTCGGATTTGTATTGCTGACCTTTCTGCGATGGGCGTCAGTAGAAGCTATCTGCAATACCTTGCCAAACGTGGGATTTTTCGACGGCTTGCTCGTGGTGTCTATGTACCGGCAGACCACATATCTGAAAATGAAACCCTGCAGGCGGTGAGTGCGACCGTGCCGCAAGGCGTTATTTGTCTGCTATCCGCTCTGCAATTCCACGAACTTACCACTCAGATGCCTATGAAGGTCTGGGTGGCGATTCAACGAAATCAGGCGATCCCCAAGCGCAGCAATTTTGCGTTGCGCATCGTTCGCCTTGAACAGAAGTATTTTGAGTGCGGCATCGAGGAGCACATTCTTCAAGGGACGTCGCTGCGCGTTTATTCGCCGGCGAAGACGGTTGTGGACTGTTTCAAATTTCGGAACAGAATCGGCATTGATATCGCTCGCGAGGCCTTGAAAGAAACTCTTGACCAGGGAAAAGCGTCGGTTGATGAAATTCACAAGTACGCCAAGATATGCCGGATGCTGACCGTAATGCGTCCGTATCTGGAGATTGTGCGATGAGTACGTCCGGCGTAGCGCAATCTGTTCATCAGCGGCTGATCAACATTCACAATGAAACCCGCGAACATTTCAATCACCTGCTGATTCGCTATGGGCTGGAACGATTCCTATATCGGCTTGTGGCCTGCGGGCATGGCAAAGAATTTGTGCTTAAGGGGGCGGTGTTGTTTTCCCTATGGCGTGAAGTCCCCGGCAGGCCGACCAGAGATATTGATTTACTTGGTTTTGGCGAGATAGATCATCAGCGATTAGCGGAGATGTTCGCGGATGCCTGCGCGGCGGACGTGGTTGATGATGGTCTGCGATTTGATACCGAATCGATAACCACAAGCGATATTCGAGATGATCAGGAGTATCATGGGATACGCGTTAAGCTGGTGGGCTATCTGGGCAACGCCCGAATTGCCATTCAGATAGATGTCGGGCTTGGCGATGCGGTTAAACCCGATCCATTGGCGGTTGATTATCCCGTCATTCTGGATTTTCCCGCTCCACGGATTCGCGCTTACCATCCGGCTACGGTTATCGCCGAGAAGTTCAACGCTATGATTGAGCTTGGCATTATGAATAGCCGCTTGAAGGATTTTTATGATGTGTATGTTATTCTTGAGCATATGAATATTGATGACAACGAGCTTGCCAATGCGATTGTCACAACCTTCCAACGCAGAAAGACGCCGCTGCCGACGGCGTTACCTGTGGTGTTTACCGATGACTTTATCCGAGAGGGCGATAAAGAAATACAGTGGCGGGCGTTTCTCAAGCGGAGTTTGCTGAAAGATTGTGAGTTATCGTTTGGGCAGGTTGTCGCTTCTATTAAAGACCGTCTCTGGCCGATTGTTGGGAAAATCAGCAACTAGGCTTTTGGATAATGTAGTATTATGAACAGGGAAACGCTGAAACTTTATCGGATTTATACGCTGGCGTTCGGGCCGAATGTCGCTTCGCAGCGGGTACTGGAGAAAAACCATTTCACCCTCGAAGGCACCCTGAGAAAAGCCCTCATCCGCCGCGGCCGACGTTGCGACCTGCTTAACTACGATCTCCTCCGCCTGGAGTATCGAAAACATTAAATATCCCAATTTGAAGGAATCTTCAAAATGATACGCCCCATGACCCAGGAAGACTTGCTTGCACGCCGGCGGATGTCTCGTTTGGCTGAGGACTTAAAGAACGCCGGCGTCTGCCCTACCTGTCGTCACTTTGAGACCGGCGGAATATATCCTGACGCTACCGACCGAACTTTCTACGAAGATGACATCATCGCCTGTATGTTGGAAGCTTATCCGCGTGCACCCGGTCATGTGATCCTACTCGTCAAGCAGCACTACGAGGATATAACCGAACTTCCGCTGCCTGTCGCCTTGCAGGTATGGCCGATTGTCCATGCCGTTATTCAGGCTCTCAAGAGTGTGTTGAAAGCCGAAAAGGTTTATATCTGCTCCATGTGCGATGGCAAACGCAATCATTTTCATTTACAATTAATCCCTCGCCTGGCTGGAGATAATATCATCGGGTCAAAACGATTTGTGCAAACCCGTGGCGTTTTTGATGAAAATTGTGCTCATGTAATAAATAAACTCAAAAACGCAATGTCGCAAATACTCATATCAGAAAAATAACATGCTTTGACTCATTACAGGTGCAACATGACCTATAAAAACCTTGGCGAATTTATTAAGACACTTGAACAGCGAAATGACCTGGTTCGCATCACGGCGCAGGTGGATGCGGAACTGGAAATCACGGCGATTGCCGACCGGGTGATGAAGTCGCCGGGCGGGGGCAAGGCGCTGCTGTTTGAAAAGGTCAAAGGTTCGGAATTGCCGGTGCTCATCAATGCGCTGGGCAGTCGGCGGCGAATGTGTGATGCGCTGGGCGTCGATGATTTCGCCGAGATTGCCGGGCGGCTGGAAGAATTGCTGACGCCGTCGATCCCTACCTCGTTCATGGAAAAACTTAAAAAGCTGCCGACGCTGGCGCAACTGGCGGGATTCGCACCCCGCCGCGTCAAAAACGGCGACAGCCAGCAAATCGTCTATGAAGGCGTGGAGGCGACGCTGGACCGGCTGCCTATCCTCAAGTGCTGGCCGGAGGACGGCGGCCGCTACATCACTATGGGGCAGGTGTTCACCCGCGACCTTCAGACCGGCGGGCGCAACGTGGGCATGTACCGCCTGCAGCAACTTGACAGTTTTACCTGTGCGGCCCACTGGCAGATTCACCACGACGGGGCCCGCCACTGCGAGGGCTATCGCCAGGCGGGCCGGAAAATGCCGCTGGCCGTCGTACTCGGCGGCGACCCGGCTCTGGCTTATGCCGCCAGCGCCCCCCTGCCGCCGGATATGGACGAGATGTTTTTCGCCGGTTTTCTCCGCAAACAGCCGGTGGAACTGGTTCCGGCCATATCGATTGATATGGAAGTGCCCGCCGACGCGGAAATTGTCATCGAAGGCTACGCCGACCCCGCGGATCTCGTCAAGGAAGGCCCCTTTGGCGACCATACCGGTTATTACAGCATGCCCGAACTTTACCCGCGCTTCACCGTTACGGCCCTGACTATGCGCCGCAGCGCGATTTATCCGGCGACCATCGTGGGCATCCCGCCCATGGAGGATTACTACATGGGGCTGGCGACGGAGCGCATTTTCCTGCCGGCCATTCGCACCTGGCTGCCGGAGGTTATCGACCTGCACCTGCCGGCGTTCGGCGTATTTCATAATTTTTGTCTGGTCCGCATCCGCAAGGCCTATCCTTTCCACGCCCGCAAAGTGATGCACGCCCTGTGGGGCATGGGCCAACTCATGTTCAGCAAATTTATCATCGTGGTGGATGAAGATGTCGATGTGCAAAACGTCGAAGAGGTTATGTTTCAGGTTGGCTCCAACGTGGACCCGCGGCGCGACTGCTGTGTGGTGGATGGGCCGGTGGACGCCCTCGACCACGCCGCTCCGTTTCTGTGCGCCGGCAGCAAGATGGGCATCGACGCCACCCGCAAAGTCCCCGGCGAAGGCATCTGCCGCCCCTGGCCGCAACAACTGAAAATGTCTCCGGAAATCCTCCGGCTTGTCAACGAACGCTGGAACGACTACGGCATCGAGTAATCGAACGTATCCTGCGCCTGTTGCGAAAAAGGCCCGCGGGCAGGATGCCCGCCTCACGATACTATCTAACGTCGCTGATTTAACGCCGTCGTCATGCGCTGGAGGCCTTCCTGAAGCATGGACCGGGGACAGCCGAAATTGAGGCGCACCCACCCCGGCCAGCCGAAATCGCCGCCTTCCCACAGACCGACGCCGGCACGCTCAAAAAATGCGGCCGGATTCTCCAGCCCCAGTTGGCGGACATTAAGCCAGGCCAGAAAGGTCGCTTCTACCGGCCCCATCGCATCAGGCCCGAGCTGCTGCTTGACCCACTGGTAAAGCAATTCACGGTTTCCGCGCAAATACGCCAGCAGTTCCTGCCGCCAGGGTTCGCCATCGCGATAGGCGGCCAGAGCGGCGGTATAGCCCAGGGCGTTCACATGCGGGACAATGCCGCGGCGAATCTGCTCAAAGGCAGTACGCAAAGATTTATCCGGAATAATCGCCAGGGAGCATCCCAGCCCGGCAATATTGAAGGTTTTACTGGGCGCCATGAGAGTAATGGTGCGACGGGCCATATCATCATTAATCGTAGCAAGCGGGATGTGGTTTTTGTCTTCGTCCAGCATGATTTCGCAATGGATTTCATCGGAACAAACAATAAGATTATGCTTATGGCAAATGGCGGCCACCTGCTCCAGTTCGGCCCGGCTCCATGCCCGGCCGACGGGATTGTGCGGATGACACCATAATAACAGGCGGGTTTTATCGCTGATTTCCGCCTCAAATTGCTCGAAATCGATGGTCCAGCGGCCCTGATAGAACCGAAGCGGGCAGGTTTTGCGCTGTCGCCGCGACCACAGCGGCGCCGTCAGAAACGGCGGATAGACCGGCACAAAGGTAATAATCTCCTCGCCCGGCTCGACAAACGCCCGGCAACAGGCATTCAAAGCGCACACCAAACCCGGCAGCCAGATCAACCAATCCGCCTGAACCCGCCAGCCGTACATTCGCTCCAGCCGGTCAATCACCACCTGGGTAAGTTCTTCGGTAGCGGAAGTGTACCCAAATACACCGTGGGCAATCCGCTGCTGCAAAGCCTCAATCACCGCCGGAGGCGAACGAAAATCCATATCCGCCACCCACATGGGGATGACGTCCCGCCCGTTATACCTGTTCCATTTTTCACTGCCGGTGTTACGGCGATTTATCAGTTCGTCAAATGGTGTTGCCGTCAAGGAATATCCTCTTTTCTTAGAGCAGCAGGCCGTAGTTTTTCAGGATAGATACCAGCGTTTCACGTTTGTCGGGGGTCAGCCCCACCAAAGGCAAACGCACTTCATCGGCGCAAAGTTTCAGCTCCGCCATGGCGGCCTTGATGGGAATGGGATTGGTCGCCATACTGAGCAGCGCTTTGGACAGCGTGAAAAGCTTTTTATGCCATTCCAGAGCGGTTTGGAAGTCACCCTCAAGAATAGCATCCGTCATGGCCTTGACATCAGAAGGGACGATATTGGCAACCACACTGACGACGCCCTTGCCGCCCACCGAAGCAATAGGCAGGGTGATAGAGTCATCGCCGGAAAGAATCGTCAGGTCCGTCAACTGGGCGATCTCGGAGACCTGGTCCATGCTGCCGGTAGCCTCCTTGATGGCGACGATATTTTTGTGTTCGGCCAGACGGGCGATGGTTCGCGGCTCCATATTGATAACGCAGCGGCCGGGAATATTGTAGAGAATCATGGGCAAATCCACGGCTTCGGCGATGGCCCAAAAGTGCTGATAGAGACCCTCCTGCGTGGGCTTGTTGTAATACGGAGTGACCTGCAGCGAAGCGCTGGCGCCGACTTCCTTGGCATGCGCGGTCAGCTCGATGGCTTCCTGCGTGCTGTTGGAGCCGGTTCCGGCGATAACCGGCACGCGCCCGGCGGCTTCCTGCACCACCACACGAATCACTTCGTGATGTTCCTCATAGTCGAGGGTGGGCGATTCCCCGGTCGTCCCGCAAGGCACAATACCATCCGTGCCGCTGCGAATATGCAAATCGACCAGTTCGCGCAGCGTTTCGTAATCCACTTCGCCGTTGGCAAACGGCGTCACCAATGCCACAATGGAACCAGTAAACATGATTGTCTCCCTTGTCTAATAAATAGTGTTATTGCGCCATGGAATTGGCGTATTTTTCAATTAAGGCAATCATCTCGCGCGTCGCCTGACGTATCCCGGTAAAAACCGAGCGCGACACAATACTATGGCCGATGTTGAAATCCTCGATACCTTCCAGGGCGGCCACCGGACCGATATTGGTGTATGTCAGGCCGTGCCCGGCGTGCACCACCAGCCCATGCTCCCAGGCCGCATCGCGGGCCTCCTCCAGGTTTCGCAGGCAGCGGGCGATCTGCTCACTGGCGCGGGCGTTGGCGTACATGCCCGTGTGCAGTTCCACCGCATCGCAGCCGGCTTTGGCCGCGGCGGCAACCTGTCTGGCGTCCGGCACGATAAACGCCGATACCTCGATACCGGCTCGATGCAGCCGTTTGACGACATTGGTAATGCGTTTAAGCTGCCGCACGCAGTCCAGACCGCCTTCGGTCGTCAGCTCTTCCCGGCGCTCGGGCACCAGCGTCGCCTGGTCGGGCCGGGTCTTGACCGCGAACCTGACCACCGGTTCGGCGATAGCCATTTCCAGATTGAACAGCACCTTGGCCGTTTCCTGCACCGACAGGACATCGCGATCCTGAATATGGCGGCGATCTTCCCGCAGGTGCATGGTGATGCCGGCCGCACCGCCCAACTGGCATTCCACCGCCGCCCAGACCGGATCGGGTTCGTTGGTGCCGCGGGCCTGACGAATCGTCGCCACATGATCAATATTAACGTTTAGCTGGGCCATTTTGGCTTATCTCCCTGTTTTTGCGGCCTTGGCCGGATGGCCATGCCATTGTTGTTCGCTAATCATCATCGAGCTTTTGCCTTCCCACTCATGCCGGGCGATGCCGGCGATGATGCGTTCGGCCAGGTCCATCGCGGCCACCCCGTCGGCGGCCGACACCACCGGATTGGCTTTATTTCGAACGGCCGCGATGAAAGCTTCCTGCTCCAGCCGCAACGGCTCGCGGTCATCAATATCCAGTTCCTCCACTTTCAC
>CAZOCV010000009.1:0-17289 GCA_964578395.1 uncultured Pirellulales bacterium | reverse complement strand
TGCACCGGCCGGCGCACCAGCGACAACACAATGTCAATATCGTGAATCATCATGTCATATACCACACCAATGTCAGTCGAACGAAACGTATAAGGCGAAATGCGATTCACCTCGATAAACCGCGGCGTGAACTGAATCCGCCCCATCGCCTGCACCACGGGATTGAACCGTTCCGAATGCCCCACCTGCAGCGTCGCCTGGTGCTCCTGGGCCAGTTGCAGCATCCGCCGGGCCTGTTCGAGCGTGGCGGCGATGGGTTTTTCCACCAGCACGCCCAGCCCGCGCCGCAAAAACGGATCGGCGATGGCGGCATGGTGTTCCGTCGGCGTTGCGATGGTGACCACATCCACCCGTTCAACAATGTCGCGGTAATCCGCCACCGGCTCACCGCCGTACTGCTCGGTCAGACCGCGGGCTTTGTCCACATCGGTGTCCACCACCGCCACCAGTTCCACGCCGTCGATCTGATGATAAATCCGGCTGTGCAGACGTCCCATTTTCCCCGCCCCGATAACCGCGGCGCGTAAATTTGTCATGAATGGTTCTCCTCGCTGCCATCACCGCGCACCTCGTGCGGCAAACGGCGCAATCGTTCTCTGCGGCTGTCCTGGCGCTGTAATTCCCGAAACCGGCCGAAACGACCCTGACAGGACGCCTCGACAAAACGGCATAAGTAGTCCACATGCTCATTCATGGGCGCTGTGCTGCGCAGTTGACGTAAATGTTCGTTCATGTCGCCGTCTTTGCGATACAGCAAACGAAACGCTTTTTTGATTTCCGCCACATCGTCGTCGTTGAAACCGTTGCGTTTTAAGCCTTCTTCATTGACGGCCCGCACCTCGCCGTCGAACTTGGTAAACGGCGGCACATCGCGCCGAATAGGCGTCAGGCCGCCGATATAGGCATAGCGGCCGATGGTGGTAAAGTGATGCGCGCCGCATAAGGCACTGATGACCGCAAAATCCTCCACGATGACATGTCCGGCCAGTTGCGTCTGGTTGCCGATGATTACCTGGTCGCCGACAATGCAGTCGTGGGCGATGTGTACGCCCACCATAAAAAGGTTGCCGTCGCCGATAAGCGTCTGGCCGCCGCCGACTTCCGTGCCGCGATGCACGGTGACGTATTCACGGAAAACGTTGCGGTCGCCGATAATCGTCCGGGTGGGTTCGCCGCCATATTTCAGGTCCTGCGGCGCCACGCCGATAACGCAATTGGGATAAAACACGTTCCCCGCCCCAATATGGGTGCAGCCCTGAATCGTCACGTTATTCATCAGGCAGCACCCATCGCCGATAACCACGTCCGGCCCGATCATACAGAACGGGTCAATGCGTACCTCACGCCCCAAACGGGCGGCAGGATCAATTACGGCTTGAGAACTAATGAGCGACATCGATTATTTTTTTCTCCGGTCGAATTATTCATGGGCGTGAACATACTGGCGATAACGGCCGAACCGATGCAGATTGCTCTGCTTGATAAAATCCACCAGATACCGCACCGGCTCCGCCAGGTTTTCGCTGGTATCCAATTCACCCAGCACGTCGGCGAACACCTCGCCGTTGCGCCGCCGCCAGAGGCGACGCCAGGCCTGATGCAGTTGTTCGATGGCGTCATCACTGAAGCCGTTACGCTGCAAACCCACCGTGTTCACGCCGTGAATTTCAAAATTATACATCCCGCTGACCCGCATATAGGGCGGCACATCCCGCTGCATACCGGTATTGCCTCCGGTGAAGACGTAGCAGCCGATTCGAACAAACTGATGGGTCCCGCTCAGCGCGCTGATGATGGCATGATGTTCAATACAGCCATGACCGCCGATCTGCACGTAATTGCCCAGCAAAACGTGATCCTCCACAACCGCGTCATGGCCCAGATGGCTGCCGATCATAAACATCGTGTGGCTGCCGACAACGGTGCGGCCGGTATCCCGCCGGGAGCCGCGATTAATGGTGACGTTTTCGCGGAAAATATTATCATCGCCGATAATCACCCGGCCTTCAGGATAGGATTCGTGCAAAATTTGCGCTTCTCCGCCCAGCACGACGCCGGCGTACAAACAGTTGTTCCGCCCCATGCGCACGCCCGATTCAATTACCACATGGGCCCGCAATTCGCACCCGTCGCCGATAGCAACCTCCGGCCCAATGACGCAATGCGGACCTATCGTCACGCCGTCGCCCAGCTCGACGCTTTTGTCAACAACCGCTGTAGAATGTATCCGATTCATGGTGTATCTTGTTCTTTTCTTAAATCGGTTCGGCGTCCACCAGCATGAAACGAATTTGCGCCTCCGCCGCCACCTGTCCGCCCACCAGGGCACGGCAGCGGCAATCACCCGTGCGGCTTTTAATGCGCACCGCTTCCACTTCCAGAATCAACTGATCGCCCGGCACCACGGCACGGCGCATCTTCACCTTATCCATACTGAGCAATACCGCCAGTTGGCCGGTATGCTCCAGCCGCTGGGCGAACAGCAAACCCGACATCTGCGCCAGCGCCTCCACAATCAGCACGCCCGGCATGATCGGCGTGCCGGGAAAATGGCCCTGGAAAAACTGCTCGTTCATGGTGACGTTTTTCAGGCCCACCGCCCTTCGGTCGCCATCAATTTCAATTACGCGATCCACCAGCAGAAACGGATAACGATGCGGCAGAATCTTCTGAATTCTGCGAATATCCAGAATAGGCTGATGAAACGTATCCTGCTGTTTTTGTTTTTGCTGCTGATGTTCGATGAGCCTGCGAACCAGCAATTGATTGCATTTATGCCCGCTGCGATGAGCCACAATTCGCCCGCGAACGGGACGCCCCAGCAACTGCATGTCGCCCAGTAAATCCGCCACTTTGTGGCGCACGCATTCATCGGGCATGCGCCAGGCATTATCCACCGGGCCCTCGGCGCCGATAACCAGAATATCCTCTGCCGTCAAATGCGAACCCAGCCCCTGCGCTAAAAACGCCTCCGCCTCGCGCTGGCGCAGAAACGTCCGCGCTGAGGCGATTTCACGGCGAAACGATTCCGGCGTCACCTGTAAGGAAAAAAGCTGCCGCCCCACCGCGGGCGTATCGCTGTAATCGAGTTCATAAATGATTTCCAGGCTTTCGTCGCTGTCGGGCAGGGCGTAAATCACGGCCTCCCCCTGGCGCACCACCAGCGGTTCGTCAATAATATATACCGACTGGGGCCGATCCTGCTCCACCACGCCGGCCCCCAGCAGCGCCTCGGCGAAAGGCTGACAACTGCCGTCGATGTTGGGCAATTCCGAACCGTCAATTTCAATTTCCAGGTTATGGATGCCCAGCCCCGCTATGGCGCTGAGGCAATGTTCGACCGTCTCCACCGTCGCCTGCCCATTCGACAGCGTCGTGCGATTGGGCTGCTCCTTTACGGAAGAAATATGTGCGACAATGCGCACCGGGGCATCCAAATCACGGCGAACAAAGACAATGCCCGTATCCGGGTCCGCCGGCCGAAACGTGCAATGCACATCCTGACCGGTAAACAGACTCCGACCGGACAAACTCACGGATTTCGCTATGGTTTTTTGAGGGACCACGTTATTCCATTCGCCGTTTCAGTTTTTTAATATCCTGCGCCAATTCCGGCAGCTTTTCCCAGAGGGCCAGACGACGGAAAAATTCACGCACCGGCCGGGCCGGCGTGCCGACCATTTTCTCGCCCGGTTCAATATCACGCTCCACCGCCGACGTCGCCGCCACCATCGCGCCTTTGCCGATGCGAACGTGGTCGCGGACGCCCACCTGGCCGCCCAGCACCACGTAATCCTCCAGCACCGCGCTGCCGGCGATACCCGTCTGCGACACCAGAATGCAATGGCGGCCCACCTGTACATTATGGGCCACCTGCACGAGATTGTCTATTTTCGTGCCCCGGCCGACCACCGTCCGCCCGAATTTCGCCCGGTCCACACAACTGTTGGCGCCTATCTCCACATCGTCATCTATCACCACAATCCCGATATGGGGAATTTTGCGATGGCAACCATCCGCCAGTCGATACCCGAATCCATCCGCGCCAACGGTGGCGTTGGGATGAATAATCACCCGGTCGCCGATGAAACAGCGTTCATTCACCACCACGTTGGCGCCCAAACGGCAATCCGCGCCGATGCGGACATCCCGCCCGATAACGCATCCGGCCGTCAATACCGACCCGGCGCCGATAACGGTGTTTTCGCCAATAACCACATGGGGACCGACACTAGCACTATCGGCTACCTGGGCCGAGGTCGCCACGACGGCGGTGGGGTGAATCCCCGGCATCAGAACAGCAGGCGGCGGCGCAAACAATTCCAGCGCCCTTTCCAGAGCGGCATTGACATCCTCTACCCGCAGCAATGCCGCCCGGCCGGATACAGCCACATCCCGGCCCACCAGCAGCGCCCCCGCTCGGCTGCGGGCCGCCTCGGCGGCAAATTTGGCTTCACTCACGAAAGATACATCTTCCGCACCCGCTTCATGCAGCGTACTGATGGAGCGTATCTCCATATCCCCATCGCCGATTAATTCGGCTTTGAGTTCGCCGGCCAGGTCAGAAAGTTTCATGGGTATTAACCTTGGGCCGCTTTTTGGGCCTCGTATTTGCGGTTGAGGTTTTCAATAATCCGGCTGGTTAAATCCAGATTCGCCGAATGATATAATACTTTCCGCTCGCGCACCATTTCCTCCAGTTCGGTCAGACTGCGCGGTTTGAGAATTTCGTCCTGCGTGTCAATGACCAAATCATAGCCTTCCAGACGCGCCAAGGCGGCCACTTCATCAAGCATCTTGCGGTACAACGTCTCCATGAAAACCTGCGATTCCACGCTCAGAACCTGCTTTTCACTTTCCTCATACGCTTTCAGGTACGCCTGCTTCTGGAACCAGTCCTTGACGCCGGCCTTATATCCATCCGAACCCTGCTCCAGCACGTTTTCCAGTTGATGCTTGAGTTCGTCCGATTCCTGCATCAGCTTTTCGCGCTCCTCCCGGATTTTTTTGCCCTTTTCCTGGCTGGCCTGGCGAAAAGCAACGTTTTCCTGACATTCCGTCAGCACTTTGATGACGTCCACCACCGCCAGTTTTGGCGTTGATGCCGCCACCCCGGTCTGCGCCGGCGAACTATGATACAATACCGCCACGACCAGTACCGCCGCGGCCGCCAAAGCCCATACACTGCCCTTTTTCATCATGCACCTTTCTTTCTCATGTCTAAACTCAGAACGTTACCCCAAAGGAGAAACTAAACACCTGTTCATCGTCTTCATCGTCAGAATATACCGGAAATCCGAAATCAAACTGCATCGGAATCATCTGGAACAACTGCGGCACCAAAATATCCAGCCCGAACCCCACCGTAACGCGGAGCGGGCCTTCCGTCACCATACCGGCATCACAGAAAATTTTCCCAAAAAACGTCTCCTCATACAAGGGAAAGTTCAATTCCGTTCCGGCGATGACCATCGAATCACTGCCCACCACATCTTCGTTCCAGGTCGTAATCAGTTGGCCGTTGTATAACTGCGTATCATAAAAGAAACGCTGATGCGGGCTGACCCCGCGGTAATCGAACCCGCGCAAACTGCCTATGCCGCCCAGATAATACCGTTCAAACGGCGGCGCATCGCCGATGATCGTGCCGCCGTTGAGACGCGCCGACAGCACCGTCCGCCGCTCGGCAAGGTCTTCATACACGGGGTAAAAAATACTCACTCCGGCCTGAACCCGCGAAAAATTAAAATCGCCGCCCATCGCTCCGGCCTGCTCCCAACTGGCGCTCAATTTATACCCCTCCGTCGGCCGGAACATTCGGTCGGTCATATCGCGGCTCACGCCAAACGCTATGCTCGTAAGGAAATTATTGCCTTTGACCTCCTGAATATCCGCCGGGGCCACATCTATTTCACGTAGCTGATATTTCGGTATCGGATTGCCTTCGTCATCCGTCACGACAATGACCTGGCCGGGATTTTGCGGGTCCGGCCGCGTCACATAGATGGTGTTCCCCAGACCGTCCTGCTGAGGAATGGGTTCGCCCGTCCCCGGATCACGCATCAGGGCATACCCCTCATCCAGGTCTTCCACCGATATTTCTTCCAGACGAAACGTTATATCCGCATCCCAGTTATTTTCAAAGTGATGGCCAAACGTTACCGACCCGCCCAGCCGCTTTTCATAATAGCTCTCCCGCCAGCGGCGCGAATGGTACGCCGTTACGTTCATATAATAAGGCTGGTCAAACAAATAAGGCTCATAGAAGGAAACACTGCCGCGCGTCACCTCCGTGCCGGGTTCCAGATTCACGGTAAACCGCTGGCCGCCGCCCTTATACGCCTGACCGGTTATCAGTTCCGTAAAACTCTCGGGATGGTCCGACGCATCAAAATTCCGCTGGCTAAACTGAATCTGGCCCAATACACCGCTGTTGGTATCCACCCCCACGCCGAACAACAATAATCCCGTGCGGCCCTCCGCCACTTCCACCAGAGCGTCGCGGCGGCCCGACTCAGCGCCCACCGGCGTCACCTTCACGTCTTCGAAATACCCCGAACCTTCCAGCCGCCGCTGGGCTTTTTCCATCGCCGCCAAATCATACAATTCTCCCGGTAAAAATTTATACCGCGAAAATTCCCGGCGAATCACCTTGTCCTGCGTTTCCGCGTTGCCCTGAATAATCAACCGGCCAAGCTGATACTGCTCTTTTTCGTCCACCTTGAACACCACATCGACCTCGCCGGCGGTTTCGGTGAATTCCGGCTCCAGTTTTATGTCCGTGTAGATATAACCTAACTGGCCGTACAGATTTTTTATCGCCTTGGTCGATTGTTCCTGCCGATCTTTGGTGAAAGCCTTGCCGGTCTGCAGCGACACAACGCCCGTCAGCACCTCACTATCGAACTGGCGATGGCCCGCAAAAAGCACCTTATGAACCTGGTACAACGGCCCTTCCTCGATGACGAACGTCACCACGGCGCGGGTTTTTTCCTCGTTGAACTCCGTCCGCGAAAAAATCCGCGCATCCAGATACCCTTTTTCATGATAATAGGCCGTCAACAGCCAGCGGTCCTGCTCCAACTGCTGCTCGTCCAGACGTCCCTTGTTAAAAATCGGAAAATAAGCGCCCGTCTTTATTTTTCCCTTCAGCTTGCCCGCGCCTATAGACGTATTGCCTTCAAACCGGACCTTTTTAATGCGCAATTTCGGCCCTTCGGTCACGATATACACCACTTCGTTTTTGTCTTTCAGAGACGCTTCATCCAGCGCCGCCTCCGCGTAATAATATCCTTTCTTGCGGTAATGCTCCCGGAGTTCCGTCGTGCCCCGCCGCACCAGATAATGATCCAGAAAATCGCCTTCCTTGAATTTCAGAACCTTTCCCAGCGCTTCTGTCGTAAGATGCTTGTTGCCCGCAATTTTCACCGCCGCGATGCGCGGGGTTTCCTCCACCACGAACGTCATATCGATATACTCGCCCTCGATCCGGGTATCCAGCCGCGCTGAAGCTATTTCGGGCATGATAATGACGCGCCGCAAATCCTCGTTCACCAGTTCCGGCTGATACACCGCTCCCGCCCGACTGTGCACCCGCTTGAGAACGTAAGCCTCCTCCACCGCCTCCAGGCCGGTCACACACACCGTACGTATCTGCAGCGGCCCCGACGATGTGCCGGCTTTATCCTCGCCCCATACCCAGGTGGCCGCAAGTACGGCCCAAAAACAGATACACCCCCCTATCGCCAAATGGGTCCGGCCCCCTTTACGCAATAACGTTCGCGGCCTCCGTGCGCACTGTCGTGGCGTCATACACGTCTCCTTGTGGCGACAGAATTCATGGTTGGTTGATTACGCATTAAACTCGCCTATGACGGCGCGGGATAAATTCTCAAACCGGGTAAACTGGCTCAGCCAGGTCAGTTCCACCACGCCGGTCGGGCCGTTTCGCTGTTTGGCGATGATGATTTCCGCTTTATGGGTCATTTCATAATCAGGTTCGTTGTGATAATAATCTTCCCGATGCAGCAGAATCACCACATCGGCGTCCTGCTCGATGGCGCCGCTTTCCCGCAGATCGCTCATCCGCGGCCGGTGGCCCTCACGGCCTTCAGGCGATCGATTCAACTGGCTCAGCACCATCACCGGCACATCCAGTTCCCGCGCCAGCGCCTTCATGTGCCGGGAAATCGTGGAAACTTCCTGCTGCCGTGATTCACTGCCCGGCACGTACATCAACTGCAGATAATCCACCACCACCAGTTGAATATCGTGCTGCATTTTGAGCCGCCGGCACTTGGCCCGCAGCTCCAGCGGCGTCAAACTGGGCGAATCATCCACGAATATCGGCGATTCCGACAACTCCTGCGCCGCCGCGTGCATATCGGCCACTTCATGTTCGCTCATCATCCCTTTGCGCATTTTCTGCGCGTCAATATGCGCTCGGCCGCACAGCATGCGTTCGGCCAGTTGCTGGGCGGACATTTCCAGCGAAAATACCGCCACGGCGATTCTATTATCGGCGCCCACGTGCTCGGCGATATTAAGTCCCAGGGCGGTCTTGCCCATGCTGGGCCGCGCCGCCACAATAATCATCTCGCATTTCTGCAGGCCGCCCGTCAACTCGTTCATGTCGTCAAAGCCCGTCGCCAGCCCGTAAATGTGCGAGCCGCGCCGCTCATCAATCGATTCATAAACCTGATGAATAATCTCTTTAATGGGACGGGCGTGGCCGACAATTTTCTTCTGGGTGACATCAAACACCCGCTGTTCGGCCTGATCCAGCGTATCCGAAACATCGCCCCGGTCTTCAAACGCCCGAAGCGTGATTTCGCCCGCGGCGGTGATAAGCTCCCGCAACAGATGCTTGTCGCGCACAATACCGGCATAATAAAGCGCGTTGGCCGCCGAGGGCACGCTTTCCACCACCCGCACCAGGTAATCGACGCCGCCTATCTGTTCCAACTGGCCCTGGCGTTTCAGTTCGTCGCGCAACAAGACGATATCCACGGGCTTGTTCGCTTCATACAGCACCAATACCGCGTTGTATATCGTCCGATGTTCCTGACGATAGAAACTCTCCGCCTGCAGCATCGGAATGACTTCCGAAATGCATTCACTGTCAATGAGCATCGAACCGAGCACCCCCATTTCCGCTTCCAGCGATTGGGGCGGTACCCGGCTCGCCAGCGCGGTGTCGGCGGTCTCATTCATGGGCGGATTGACTGGCTTTTTCGGACTCATCGGACCCGTCCGTGAGCGGCGCGATGTGCACCGTAACCGTGGCCGTAATATTCTCAGCGTAACGCAGCGTCACCGGATAATGACCCACCTGGCGCAGATGCGACTCCAGATTCACCTGTTTGGTCTGCACCTCAAAGCCTGACTGACGCAGCGCTTCGGCAATGTGCTCTTCCGTGATGGAGCCAAATAAATGGCCCTGCTCATTGGCCCGTTCCTGCAGCGTCACCTCGGCGCCATTGACTTTTTCGGCGGCCTTGACCATCTGCTCGTGCACCAAACGGCGTTCTTCGGCTTTGCGGGCGCGCTGTTCCTCAATGGCCTTCACATTCGCCGCCGACGGCAGAACCGCCAGGCCCGAAGGCAGCAAATAATTGCGCGCATATCCCTCTTTGACGTTAACCACGTCGCCGAAATAACCCAGTTTCTCCACGTCCGCGTACAAGAGAACCTTCATAAACTATTCTCCTCGGCGTATATGCCTCTAAGAACCTTTGGCAAAAATAACGCAAACGCCATGATTAAAACCGGTTGCGCCATTTTGACAATGCTGATGTCTATCGTTTCTTTCCGCGGGTCCGCGGCCCGTTTCGAGCCGTCCCGGATCCCGCCGGATATTCTAACGTTCTGCCGGAAAGGCAGCACCGGTTGCTAACTTACATAGGGCAGCAGCGCCATGAATCGCGCCAGCTTCACCGCCCGCTGCACTTTCCGCTGACAGGCGGCGCAATTGCCGCTGCGCTTCCGGGAAAAAATCTTGCCGCGCTGGGTCAGCAGCTTCCCCAAACCCTCGACATCCTTGTAGTCGATCAGCACCTTGTCCCGGCAAAAACGGCATTCCGCCTGCTCACGCACCCTTTTTATCCGTTTGATCATCTTCTTGGCCAACGTAACCTCCGTCGTTTTCACGACTCGCCGCCGCAAGGCGTTCGCGAGTCCATTTCACTTTATTTTCTTCGTTGCTGTGCAACGGAACCTTATTTTTTTTAAGCCGGCCCACGAGGCCGCAACGGGCTTAAAACGGTATATCATCGCCGCCTTCGGTGGCTTCCGGCGCCGCTCCGCGCTCGCCGCTCGCCCGCCCGCCGCCGCTGTCCACAAACGTGAACGTCTCCACCGTTATGCGATGCTTGCTGCGCTTGGAGCCGTCCTGGGCTTCCCACTGATCGAACGTCAATCGACCTTCAATCATCAGCGAACGCCCTTTTTTGCAATACTTGCTGATGGTTTCCGCCATGCGCCCAAACGCCCGGCAATCCACAAAGCACACATCTTCGCGCTCCTGACCGTCCTGCGACTTCCATTTGCGGTTGGTCGCCAGGCCGAAATCCACAACCGGCGTCTGGCTGGGCAAATAGGATAACTGCGGATCCCGCGTCAGATTGCCCAGCATAATGACTTTATTGAAACTCGCCATTCGATCCATCCTCGGTTTCGCTCATGCCGTTCACCCACGCTGCACACCGGCAAAACCACGTTCGGCACGGACGCTTCAGGTGACGCGCCCGCTGGTGCGGCATCGGTATCTTATTCCGTAAACGAAGGCGAATCCTGATCGCCCTCATCGGATAATATATCTATATTCACATCTTCATTTTCCGAATCAGACGCCACCGCTGCCGCGGCGCGTTCGCTGCGGCGGATGCCCTCACGCTCCTGCCGTTCCGCCGCGCTGGCCGGCGTTTCCGCCGCCATTTGTTCTTCGGTAACGTTTTCCGCGCTCAAAATCAGCGCCCGCACCAGATGATCGTTTAACTGAACATCGCGCTCCATGGACGACGCCTTTGCCGGGGCCATCCGGAAATACACCAGAGCGTATAAACCGCGACGGCATTTGCCGATTTCATAGGTCAGGCGGCGATCATCCCATTTGCGCAGACTGATCACTTCCGCCTCGGCCCGATTCATGATGGTCTGAATCTCCGCCATCAGGTGATCCCAATCCATTGTCGCCGCATCCGCCAGAAACATGCCTTCATAGACTCGTTTAAGTTCCGCCAAAAAACACCTCCTGCGCCCTAGCGCATTGCTTATGCCCGTTTTTCATTTTTCTGTATCGGGCGCTATTTGCCTCAGGGTTCCTTGTTTATATCCTCGTTTTCCGACCCGCCCTCCGTGGGCAGGCCGTTATAACGACTCATCGCCTTGCTGATACCTTCCGTCAGCCAGCATTCCACCGCTTCCGCCGCCCGGTGGTAACTGCTTTCCAGACGCCGGCGGTCTTCCGCGCTGAATTTACCCAGCACGTGGTCCACGGCTCCGCCCGGCCGCGCCGCACCGATGCCGATCCGCATCCGGCTGAATTCCACATGGCCCAGACGGTCGATAATATCCGCCAGACCATTATGGCCGCCGGCCGAACCATCCGCCCGCAATCGTAACTGACCCAGCGGCAATGCCATATCATCCAGTATCACCATCATATCCATATTCGCCACGCGGTAAAAAGTAACCGCTTCGGCTACACTCACACCGCTGCGATTCATAAACGTCTGCGGTTCCAGCAGCATCACTCGGTCCTCGCCGAACCAACCTTCGCCCACCACACCGTGGTGCTTGCGCCGATTCAGCGGCACGCGCCATCGCTCCGCCAGGATGTCCACCACATCAAAACCGACATTATGTCGGCTGTGGACATATTCACGGCCCGGATTGCCCAGTCCGACAATCAGTTTCATGCCGCTATCCCGGTATTACGCCGATGGCTCCTCGGTTTCATCCTCTTTCTTCGGCCGCACGATAACCTCTGGTTCGGCCGTTTCACTTTCCGCAGGCGCCGCCACGGCTTCCGGTTCTTCGGCCATTACCCGCACCGCCGCAATAACCAAATCCGGATCCGACACCAGCGTGACGCCTTCCGGCAGCACCACTTTGCCCGCCGTCAGCGTGTCGCCAACGTTCATCTCGTTTACCGGCACGCGAATCGATTCCGGTATATGGGTGACCGCACATTCGACTTCGATGACCGCCGTCACCTGCTCCAGAACGCCGCCCGACGTCGCCCCCACCGGCGTGCCGCGCAGCTCAATGGACACATCCACTTTGACCCGCTCATCCAAATTCACCCGCGTCAGGTCCACGTGTAAAATCTTGTCGCCGAGGTAATCATACTGAACTTCCTTGATCAGCAGCTTTTCCTGCTTGCCGTCCATCTCCACATCGAGCAGACGGTGGCGATGCTTGATTTCCATCTCCAGATCGTGATAGTTCAGCGCTACCGCCTCCGGCTCGGTCTTGTGACCGTAAACAATGGCGGGTACTTGTCCCTGTTCACGCAGCTTCCGACTGACGCGCGTCCCCCGCCCGTCCCGCCGCGAAGCTTTCAATATCATGGTCTCTGCCATACAACCTCCAAAAAACTTAACTCATTTCCTTCGGCACGTATCTCACCCGCGAACCCAAGCCCGGCTTATCGAACGTCTCAAGCCGGACCTTTGCGTCCTCGGGTAAACATATCGCTGACCGATTTATTTTCATGAATCCGGTGAATCGTTTCACCCAACATATTCGCTACAGATAATACCGTTACATTTTTCAGCCGTTTGAGTTTATCGCCCAAAGGCAGCGTATCCGTTATCGCCAGTTCATCCACAGGCGATTGTGCCAGCCGCTCGAAGGCCGGATCCACCAGAACCCCGTGGGTAGCGCCCACCCGCACGGATGCGGCACCATGCTGTCGCACCAGCCGCACCGCCGCACATATCGTACCCGCCGTGGTGATCATATCATCGAAAATCAACACATTCTTGTCTTTGACGTCGCCAATTATTCGCACCGCCTCGGCTTCACTGCCATTAATCCGCCGTTTATCTATCACCGCAATTTCTACGTTTAAATCATGGGCATACAGATTGGCCTTTTTGACATTGCCCACATCCGGCGACACCAATACCTGATTCGGCAGGTTTAACTTGTGAAAATATTCCGCCAGAACCGGTTCGGCCGTCAGATTGTCCACGGGAATATCGAAAAATCCCTGCACCTGATCGGCATGTAAATCAATCGCCAGTACGCGGCCCGCCCCGGCCGTAGTCAACAGGTTCGCCACCAGCTTGGCGCTGATGGGCGTGCGCCCTTCACTTTTGCGGTCCTGCCGCGCATAACCGAAATACGGCAGCACCGCCGTTATCCGCTGGGCCGACGCCCGCCGCAGGCAATCAATAAAAATCAACAGCTCCATCAGGTTATGATTCACCGGCGGACACGTCGGTTGGATAATGAAACAATCCCGACCCCGCACATCATCCTCAATCCTCACCAGTGTTTCACCGTCGGGAAACGCTTCAATTTTCGCCCGTCCGGGGGTAATCTCCATCGACTGGCAGATTTTCGTCGCCAGCTCCGGATGAGCCGTACCGCAAAAAACCTTCAATTGCTGCGTTCCATTCTTCAATTAAACGACGTCCTCTTTGGCCTTGCCAAAAAAGCTACCCGGCTTGGACTTGAACCAAGAATGCGAGTACCAAAAACTCGTGTGTTGCCAATTACACCACCGGGTAGTAGTGGCTTTTGGGATTAAAAATGAAAATTTATCACGTTTTCCTGACGGAAAACACACCTATTATTCCATTTTCAATCAATTCCAAATTTCGCTGTGCAGCCGGTATCCGATCGGCCGCGGTAGGTCCCTTGGGACCTCGTGGACTCCGCCGGAGGCTTGAACCGAACAAACCGCGGTGCGTTCGGCCCCACGCAACAAGGTGCACTACCCCGTGCGGCGGAGCAAAAAAGGAATTATACGCCCCCGCGCGGACCTTGCAAGCTAAATTTCCTTTATAATAGTATTGATAATCCCAGCAACACCCTGCCGTACCTTATTTCCAGGCTTGCGGCAGGGCATCTATAATGTCCGTTGCCATTAGGGAAATTTCGCCTACCCGTTCCGCCGCCATATCCCCCGCCCGCCCATGAATATAAACACCCAGTATGGCCGCTTCAAATGCGGACATTCCCTGTCCTAAAAGCGCCAATATGCACCCTGTCAGCACATCGCCGCTGCCGCCTGTCGCCATGCCGGGATTTCCTGTCGTATTGACATACACCCGCTCTCCGTCAGCCACCACACTACCCGCACCTTTTAACACCACCACCGCCCCGGTCGTTCGTGCCAGCTCCGTTGCCCACTCGCTGCGGTCCTCCGGCGGGTCTTCCCGCCGCCAGGCTTGCCATAGTCGCTGCATTTCCCCAACATGCGGCGTCAAAACCACTTGCGCCCCTTCGTATCGCGGGCATCCTGCCGGCGATAATGAATCCGGACCCAGCGCCGCCAGATTGTTGAGCCCATCGGCGTCGATGACTATCGAAACTTTTATTTCCGCCAGAATACGTCCGATAACTTCCTGCAACTGACCACTTTGGCCTAATCCCGGCCCCAAGGCAATAGCATGATGCTCACCGGCCGCATTTAGCAAACTTTTCGTTGCTTCACGACCTATTTTACCCATCTTATCTTCTGCAAGTGGAATACTCGTCGCACAAGGAGCCAGCGCCGCCACCATAGGCCAGACTGACCGCCCCACTGCCAGCCGCACCAGCCCCGCTCCGCAACGGAATGCGGCATTCGCCGCCAAAGCCGGCGCTCCGGCCATACCGACACTGCCGCCAATAATCAGCACCTTGCCGAAATGACCCTTGTGAGCATCCCGCGCCCGCGGCGCAAGTTGAGGTATCACTGTCACTTGCCGTATCGCCATACCTTATTATTGTCTCTAAAAATATTTTCCCGGCAAGATAATTTACTCCTGATGCGACATTGAGAACAAGCGAGCAAATAAAACTTGATTATTTACAGGTTTTCCTATAGAATTAACGTAGTTTGATAGCCTTCCCTGGAAAAGGCTATTAAATGAACCGCCGGAGTACAATCCCTGATGCATCTAAAACATATTCATTCTGTTATTGTTTTTTGCGGTTGTTTCGCCTTATTTTTTACTGGGGAAAAAATTTCGGCCCATACCGAGGTCACTCCCGCCCAGGCCCAGACGATGATCGCCAATATTCCCGGTCTTATCGTTGTCGATGTCCGCGAATATTCTGAATATTGTTCCACCATCACCACTCCCCCAGGCAATACCGGGCACATCCCCGGGGCCATATTATTGCCTTGGAATTCAGGCGTATTACAAGCTCAATATCAGCAACTCCCGATTGATGCTGATATTTTAGTCGTTTGTCGCTCCGGCGGCCGGAGCCATTCGGCCAGTACCTTCCTTGACAGCAAGGATTATCTACACGTTTACGATATGACCGGTGGAATGCTCGCCTGGACCGGCGACCGTGTCACCTGTGTTGACACGGATAATGATGATATTAATGATGACCTGGATAACTGCCCCACAGCGTATAATCCTTCCCAAACCGACAGCGACGGCGACGGGTTGGGCAACGCCTGCGAAAATGAATGCCCGGACCTGACCGGAGATGGATTCGTGACTGAAGCCGACATATCGGCCTTTGCGGACAGCTGGCTGCAAACCGGGCCGGGGCTTTCCGGTGACTTTGATGGCGACGGGAAAGTCGATTTGATTGACTGGGCCATTATCGCTGTCTATTGGCTGGCCCCGTGTTCGGAAGAATCCCCCGAATAACCTTTCTCCCGGCAACTTGACTCTTGACCATTTCGGGCTTAGTATCTTTTCAGTAAACTTCGAATTTCAACCCTTGTTATCCGGCTGAGTCGGCCAGGAGCATATATGGCGAAATGGTTTGATGATAATTCATTCAGCATAGGCAATACCCCGCTGGTGCGGCTGAACCGTTTAAATGGCGGCGGCAAGGCGACCGTACTGGCCAAAATCGAAGGGCGCAACCCCGCTTATTCCGTAAAATGTCGCATCGGATCCAGTATGATTTGGGACGCGGAAAAACGCGGCGTGCTCAAGCCCGGCATGGAAATCATCGAGCCGACCAGCGGCAATACCGGCATCGCTCTGGCTTTCGTCGGCGCAGCGCGGGGATATCCGGTTCATCTGACCATGCCGGAAACCATGAGCATCGAACGGCGCAAGGTGCTGATTCTGCTGGGAGCCGATCTCATTCTCACCGATGGCAGCAAGGGCATGAACGGGGCGATTGCCAAAGCCGAGGACATCGCCCGATCCAGGCCGGAAAAATACTTTCTGCCGCAGCAATTTAAAAATCCCGCCAACCCCGATATCCACGAAAAAACCACCGGTCCGGAAATCTGGGAAGCAACCGAGGGGAAAATCGACGTGCTGGTATCCGGCGTCGGTACGGGAGGGACTATCACCGGCATAAGCCGTTACATCAAAAAGACCAAAGGCAAACAGATTATCTCGGTTGCCGTGGAGCCGACCGACAGCCCCGTTATCACCCAGAAACTCGCCGGCGAACCCCTGCGGCCCGGTCCACATAAAATTCAGGGCATCGGCGCGGGGTTCATTCCTGACACGCTGGACCTGTCGCTTATCGACCGCGTGGAGCGGGTCACCAATGATGAGGCGCTGGAATTCGGCCGCCGGTTGCCCCGCGAAGAAGGCATCATGGCGGGCATCAGTTGCGGCGCCGCCGTCGCCGCCGCCGACCGACTGGCCCGGCTGCCCGAGTTCGCCGGTAAAACCATCGTCGTGATTTTACCCGATACCGCAGAACGCTATCTGACCAGCGCCATGTTTGAAGGACTGTTCAAAGATATCGAATCCGCCAGAGCGATATAAATAGTAAAAATCAAAATGCAAAATGACAGATTAAAATGTAAAATGGCGTAGAAAAGGGATATTCCCAAGTACGGATTTTTCATTTTTACTTTGTCATTTTGATTTTTACTTTTTGGTAGTGGATATTTGATATTGATTTTAAGTTTTGATTTTGATTTTGAAATCTGAAATCTTAAATTTGAAATTTGAAATGAGAACAACCATGAACGTCCATCAAGCCATTCAAAACCGTCGCAGTGTTCGCGCATACGATTCTCGTCCTATACCCGACGAGGTGATGACCAAACTCAAGGCCGCCCTGCGGAGCGCCCCGTCGGCGTGCAATTTGCAGCCGTGGCGATTCGTGATGGTGACGGACGCGGCGTTGCGCCGC